>CAZVWZ010000009.1:0-22084 GCA_964631195.1 uncultured Desulfurococcaceae archaeon | reverse complement strand
TACCTCAGAACAGCTTTGTAATCCTCGAATACATTTTGCTTATTTTCTCTCATTCCCATTTTATGCCACTTTTCACCATACTCTCCTCCACCACGTAGGTTGGCCGCAACAAATATTCCTCCGTCTTCAATAAATGGGGCTACAACACCTATAAAGAATGGTGTTATTGATAATCCGAATCCTCCATATCCATAGACAATTGCGAGTCTATTACCTTTTTCTTTATGTCTTATAATAAACATATGTATTCTTGTACCATCGCTTGATATAGTCCACTCTTCATTAATATCTAAATCAAGTTTAATGAAAGGAGTATAGAGATCTTTTATTTGAAGGTTCTTTAGTGATAATATTCTTGGTGGACTACTAAAGCTTTCAACACTCATTAATACCGTATCTTTGTAATGATCTATGATCTTGATGGTGACCGGTTCATTAAAGGAGATCTCCTTAACTAGTTTACCATTTAATTCAAAAACCTTAATCCTACTGGATGCATTAACTAGATACTCTGCATAAATCTTGTCGCCTACGATCACGGCTTTTCTCAATGGATAAATATCTTCGCCTAATATTTCTTCTATTTCTGTTTTAATGATCCTTATAATTCTACCTAATCCATTTCTATCGTATACGATCATGTGGGGGATCCCATTATAATACCCAATTGGTTTCACTAGTATGTTATCTCTTTTGTATATTAGCTTCCAGCTAGAAGGATCATTTCTTAAACCTCCATAGATAATGGATTTATTCCAACCGTATTGTACTATAATAAATACCTTATCATATTCCCATGTTTCCATAACCCGGATCATATGGTTTGTAGGTACTTCATAACCGAAGACTAGTTCTTCTACTTTCTCTCCTATTTTTCTCATAAATATCCTTTCTGCGGGAGCTTCTATTCCATCGGGAGCTTTTCCCTTACGGTAAAACCTTGCATAGTAGTATCTATATTCATCGATCCAAACAATGTTTCCTACACTACCTTTTAATTCATCTAGTATCTCGTTACTTATAGTATCAATGATTCTCAATATACCTTCATCGCTTCCTGCTTCAGTATAGAAGAACCCTAATTTATCTCCACTTATTGATGGATATACTACACTTATAACTACGTGTTCTCCCAATTCATCTGAGGAAACTATGTTTTCAATATCTCCGTTCCAGTAGAGAAGTTTTATCGTATAGCGATTCTCTTCTCTAACGATTAAATATATACCTTTACTGCAAGCTTTGAAATAGGTAATGTAGGGTAAACTGTAATATCTTTTTATTCTATTAATGAACTTTTTAGGTAGGTCATTAACGTATTGCTTAAATTTTTCATTATGTTTTTTAATGAACTCTCTTGTTTTTGGATCATTTAATTCTTCTAACCAAATAAATGGATCATTTTCCATAGTTCTCACATAGAAGATTTTATAGGGAAACTCCTTTATTACCTTAAAATAAATATTTTTATTATATGTAATAACAATCTGTTCGAGGGATAGAGTCTTGATCCACGAATTCTATGAGCGTGAAAAACCTGTCCCTCCTGAAGACTATGTTAGAGTAGATCATGTCTTATTAAAAAATTATGTAACTAGTATATTTGAAAAACTAGGAGTCCGCAGATGGGAGGCAGAAATAGTGGCCGACGTACTTGTAACAGCTGATTTATTTGGTATTTCTAGCCATGGTGTTCAGAGAACTCGGAGATATGTCGATGGAATAAAGACTGAAAACATAGATATTTATTCGGAACCTAAGATCATTGTAGATCGTGGTGCAATAGCAATTATTGATGCATGCAATGGCCTTGGACAACCAGTTAGTGTAAAGGCTATGGAACTTGCTATTGAAAAGGCTAGAAACTATGGAGTATCATTGGTTCTTGTACGTAATAGTAATCATTTTGGAATAGCTGGCTATTATTCATTAAAGGCTGTTGAGAAAGGCTATATAGGAGTTACCATGACTAATTCAGTTAACCTAGTTGCATATACTCATACAATTGACAGGATTATTGGTACAAATCCTATAGCTATCGGTGTACCTAAACGTGAACCACCGCCAATATTATTTGATGCCGCTACATCTGTTGTGCCAGTGGGTAAAATAGAGATTTATTCAAAGCAAGGTAAAGAAATACCTCCTGGATGGGCTATTGACTCTAATGGTAACGTGTTATATGGAAATGCAAGTTATGTACTAAAAATGATAAAAGCTAAAAAGGCTGCCTTGCTTCCTCTCGGTGGACTTGGTGAAAAACACGGTGGCCATAAAGGTTCTGGTCTATCATTTATAATTGATATTGTTTCCGGTGTACTATCTGGTGCTGCTTGGGGGGTACATGTAGGATATACTGTTGGCGAGAAGCCATCTAATGTGGGCCATGCATTTATGGCCATCGATATAAGTGCTTTTATGTCCATTGAAGAATTCTATAATAGACTCCAACAATATATTGATGAGATAAAGTCTGCAAGAAAACATTCGAAGGCTGACCGTATATGGATACCTGGTGAAAAGGCATGGTATACAATGATGACTAGAAAGAAAATAGGTATACCATTACATAAAAACGTCTATAACGAGTTGATTAATATAGGAATAGATGTAGGAGTTGAACTAGAGTTAAAGACTCTATAAATGGTGTTAGTAAAAAAATATTTACTTTTCAGGATAGGGCGGATAGATCTTTATAAGATCATTTTTCAAGGCAATATCCATGTATTTCTTTGGACGATAAATGAGCTCTCTAATTTCTGCCTCAAGTTCTGAACGTGACAATTTTCTACGGGCAACACCCTCCTCCATTGCTTTCTCAGCAACTGCAATAGCTTCTTCAACAAACATCTCTGGATCATCCATGGCAGGCACTATATATTCCTCATGTATACCCTTCTTTTCAGCATAAGCAGCAATTGCATAGGCTGCAGCAAGAAACATGGAATCAGTCATCTTACGTGAACGTACAGTCAATATGCCACGGAATACTGCTGGGAATCCAAGACTATTATTGATCTGGTTAGGGAAGTCACTGCGGCCTGTAGCTACAATTCTTGCACCAGCCTCTTTAGCCTCCCAAGGCCATATCTCTGGTACTGGATTGGCCATAGCAAATACTATTGGGTCGTCGTTCATCAGTTTAATCCATTCTTTCTTAATAATGCCTGGGCCCGGTCTAGAGGCTGCTATAACTACGTCAGCGCCTTTCAATGCTTCCGGCATTCCTCCAGTTACTCCTTCAGCGTTTGTTGTCATAGCTATCTTGTACTTCCATGGATTCTTTACCTTAAGTTCTTCGATATCGGGTCTATTTGGATGTAGTATACCCTTGCTATCAACTACAACCATTTTCTTGGGATCAGCCCCGGCAAGCGTTATATACTTTATAGTAGCAGTATTCGCAGCACCTGCACCAACAAATGCAATCTTTGCCTGATCAAGCTTTTTACCAACAATTTTCAACGCATTCAGAAGTCCGGCAAGTGTTACTAATGCAGTTCCCTGCTGATCATCATGCCATACCGGTATTTCAAGTATTTCATTAAGTTTTTCAAGTATGTAAAAGCACTTAGGACTCGATATATCTTCTAAATTAATAGCTCCGAAACTCGGCTCAAGAATCTTGACAACTTCAATGAATTTATCAGGATCGTGAGCATTAATTACTAAGGGTATGGCATCTACTCCACCAAGATATTTGAAAAGTAGAGCCTTACCTTCCATTACCGGAAGTCCTGCCTCAGGACCAATATTGCCTAGACCCAGTACACGTGTACCATCACTTATGACAGCTGCATAATTCCATCGTAGAGTATATTCGAACGATAGGTCCTTTCCTTCATTATAGATTTTTCTACAAGGTCCTGCTACTCCAGGAGTATACCATATGGCGAAATCCTTTAATTTTAGAACAGGAACTTTTGGAACAATTTCTATTTTACCTTGGTATTTTAGATGAAGCTTATTCGATATATTATACCAATCTATCTTCTTTTGACTAGGATTAGACATGTCCTTTTCGCCTCACGTTATTATATGGGGATGTTTGATATTATAAAAAATATTTTTCCTTAAATGCTAATTCTGAGAATCTTTAGGAATGGGTTCCTTCCTCTATAGTCAGGATTTCCTCTATAATCTGGCAGTATAACTGGCGCTTTTCTATCTCTAGGTATATTATAAGCTCTAAGCTCTTCAGTGTATTTCTTTAAATGCTTAAATGATATCTTAGGCTTATTACTCTTCTCTTTAACAAGTTTAGCAGCAGTTAAACCAGCTCTCCTACCAAAGACTAATATGTCAAGTAATGAGTTACCCATTAATCTATTTCTACCATGTACACCACCAGTTATCTCACCAGCTGCTAACAGCCCTGGTATAGGTTCATCCATTGGATTCAATACTTGTGCATGAACATTAATAGCTATACCTCCATTCTGATAATGAAGTGTTGGATACGTTAAGACAGGGTCTACAGTTATATCTATACCGTGCCTAATAAACTGCCTATACATAGCTGGTAATGTCCTCTTAAGCGTGCCAGGCCCACGTATCATATCGATCATTGGTAGGTCAAGCCATACACCACATACACCAGTAGGTGTAAGTATTCCACGTCCCTCTGCACACTCACGTATAATAGCTGATGCCACTACATCACGTGGCTCCAACTCGTATATAAATAGTTCGCCATTAGCATTAACTAATTGTGCACCTAGACTACGGCACTTCTCAGTAATCAGTTCTCCAAGGATGGCCTCAGGATAAGCTACGCCTGTTGGATGGAACTGGGCAGTGTCCATGTCACGTAGGGCTGCTCCTACACGATAAGCCAATACTAGGCCATCAGCTGTTGCCCCGTAGTGATTAGTTGTTGGGAACCCAGCTAAGTGTAATCTGCCGAACCCTCCAGTTGCTAGTATTGTAACCTTGGACCTAACTACTACATATTCTTGTGTCTCCAAGTTCCATAATATAGCTCCAGATACAGCTCCTGTATCTGGATCGGTTAATAACTCTATGGCTGGAGAAAATTCTAATACATGTACTCCTTTATTCAAGGCCTCATCTTTAATGACTCTCATGATCTCTAGGCCTGTGTAATCTCTTGCACAGTGTAATCTCCTTCTAGAAGCTCCGCCTCCGGAATATTCGATCATTTCTCCTTCTCCAGTTTTATCAAACATCATACCAAGATCTTCAAGCCATTTAATAATAAATGGGGCATCCATAACAAGTGCTCTTACAAGCTCCGGCTTATTAGCAAAGTGGCCACCTCCTATGGTGTCTAGATAGTGTCTAACAGGACTGTCTTCAGGTCTATCAGCTGCTTGTATACCTCCCTGAGCTTTAACGGTATTTGCATCTCCAAATCTAAGCTTAGTAGCTACTATTATGCTATCCGGATCAACACCTTCATAAAGGCTCCAAAGAGCTGCTGCAGTTGCTGCTCCGCCTCCTCCAATAATTAGTATATCTACGTCATAGTCGATCTTCGATAGATCGATCTCCTCAGGATCCACTATGGGCCAAGACTCTAATATGTCTGCCACTTCATTATATACTATAGTTCCTTTTGAAGGCCCTATTCTTAATGCTCTCTTGGTATCCGGTCTATAGTCTGGATGCCATTTTCTGACAAGCTGTTCTCTCTCTTCAAGTGATAGTCTTCTATATTTTTTCTTTAATCTTTCTTCACGTGTTTCTTCAACTATTTTAATTGCTTTTCTCATTTCAGGGGGATATCCTTCAACCATATTTATACACCTCATAACAATCATGTGGGAGGTTATGCCTTCTCAATATCCCTTTCTGAATATAGTCTCTTCAATTCCTCAATCGACATCTTCATTAGCTTCTCTATTTCAGTATCAAACTTGCCCTCCTTAATCTCCTCTATTCTCTTTTCTAGATGCTTGGCCCTAGGCAGTATGTATTTACCAGTCATTCTTCTAACTAGTTGGAAAACGTACATATGCCTTATCTCAGCTGGGCATCTTATTGAGCATAAACCGCATGATATGCAATCAAATATTAGTTCAGCTGCTTTCCTAATATCTCCTCGTAATATTGACTGTATAGCATCCATAACCTCTAATTCTTGCGGACATGCTTTTGTACAGGAATTACAGCTTACACAACGAGATATTTCAGGGAATATTTTTAGTATATAACCTGCTTCTGCCCTCATTTCTTCTATATTATATTTAGGCTTTTCCATGGGCGAATATGGTAGTAAGGCAATGTACATTCCATCCTCAACAGTTGTTTGGCAAGCTAAAGCTGTTCTTAATCTATATTCTCCTGGCAATCTATATGCTACTGCACAAGCTCCACAGAATCCGCCACGACACCCTACTCCACGTATGAACCTATAACCTATGTATTCTAATGCTTTCATAATAGTTAGTCCTTTAGGTACATCATATGCTTTACCCATGAAATATATCCTTACGGTCCTACCTCCCTTAGGACCTGTTCTTGTTCCAGCTAATTGAGGGCTCAATTGATCTCACCCATAAATATAGATTTTATACATTTTTTCTAACACAAGAAAAAACGTTTTCAAATAATTCTTTAGTCTCAGGAGGTAACACTGTATCTAACCCTAGTAGATATGCTAGTAGCTCACTTATATATACTATTTTTACCCTAGGAGGCTTCTTTAGATTATTGAGGGTAATCTTTAGATTATAATAGCACAGTGGGCATACCGTAACAATTAGATCAGCTCCTCTAATCGAAGCTTCATTAATAATTAATTTGGATTTATTGTATACTATATCTCTATTAACAAGAACCTGATAAGAACCGCAACACTCTGACTTAAATGGATAGTCAACTGTTTTTCCATTAAGTTTCTTTATTAAGTTTTCAACAATTTGTGGACGCTCTGGATCATCAACTGCAATCTCTTTAGGTCTTAATAAAGTACATCCATAGTAAACAGCTATTTTTACATCACCAAGTTCTCTAACCATATTTTCTTTTATTCTATCAACATTATTTGCTAAAATCTCTACGATATGATATACATTGATTCCAGCCTTATATTCTTCCTCCTCATCCATAAACCTTGATATTGTTTCAAGGTTATCTGGATTCTCAATAAGTAGCTTATTAACTCTCTTCAATACGTTGAAGCACATAGGACATATTGTCAATAAATTATTAGTGCCAGTATCTCTACTTTGAACTTGTGCTTTAACAAGTGTACGTACAGCTCCAAGATGCTTCATTAGGTCATCTATTGCAAGGCTATATAGTGCTCCGCAACAATACCATTTATCAAGTTCGATAACGTCTATACCTAGTTTCTCAAGTACAGCTATTGATGCTTTTTCATATTCTAATGCATTTCTCTTAACAGTACATCCTGGATAATACAAGAGCTTCATAAGTATCACCCAGTCATCTTTCTAGATAATGCAACAAGAGCCATTGATGGAGCCTCCTCAAGATCAGTTAGTTTCCAATAATCAGCCTTATCAACGCCCTTTCTCAAAGTCAATAGTCTTATAGCTTCAAATATAATGCCTGGATCAACGTGTCTGGGACACTTATCAACACATGCCATACACGATACACACATCCACACAGACTCTATACGATCAATATCTTTTCTTCCAAGCTGTACAAGTCTAATTATCTGGTGAGGTAGTAAATCCATATACTCAGCCATAGGACATGCCGCAGAGCACATACCACATTGGTAACATAAGTAGGGATTCCTACCACTAATAGCTATAATTTTCTCAATCATCTCTGACAACCAAGCATCACCTCCCGAGAGCCGAGTTCTATCTTATTAAGAACACGACCATTAGGATCAACTATTAGAATTGAGAACAAGTTCTTCCCTCCAAGATCTATATAATGTGTAGCACAGGAATTACATGGATCATATGCTCTAATAGACATCTCAAGCTTATTCAATGATGCTTCATCAATAGTTCCTTCACTCAATATCTTCTTGGCAACCTTCTTTAATTCTGCATTTATAGCTGCATTATTAATTGTTGTAGGAGTAATAATATTTACATCAGTTGCTAGTAGATCCTCATCAGCCCTATAATGATGTATTAATGTGCCTCTAGGAGCCTCAATAACCCCTACACCTTCGTACCTAGGTTCACCCTCAAGATTTAATGTGTCATCAGACAATAGATCGTCTTCGTGGAGCATATCTCTCATACGCTCAATGGAGTGTAATGTTTCGATAATACGAGCCCAATGATAAGCCATAGTATTATGTATAGGTTTACCACCAAATAGTTCAATCATATATTTATATTCCTCTTGTGCTCTCTCTGAAGGTATTTTGTCAATAACATTAAGTCTTGCTAATGGACCTACTCTGACTAAATACTCTTCATTGAAACCTCTCCATCCAAGCCATTTAAGGTATGGGAATTTAGAGTATGCCCAATTAGTCATGTGTTCAGCAATATACTTTGTATATTCCATTGCATCGAAGCGGGCTACCTCTTTACCACTACTATCGATGATCTTTAGTTTCCCATCATAGAAGTTTAGTGTATCACTTTCACCAACAATACCCATGTAATAAGTCTTCAACATATATGCATCATCATATAGATATTTCTGGAATATCTCTGACTTAAGGATCTTCTTATTGAAATAGCCCACAATATAGTCTATAATATCGTATAGCTCCTTAGTTAATTTATCAATTTTTTCAAGATCTTCCTCCCTAAACTTACGTGAAATACCTCCTGGCAAAACAAATGCCGTATGTATTGGTTTACCACCAAACACCTCCTCAATATCTTTAATAATAGATCTTGATTTAAGGAATAACGTTGCAATCTTAGGATCCTCCCTTAACAGACCAGCAATATTCCTTAGCTCCGGAGGCGCATTTGGTAACGCAAAATCAGGTAATGCCATGACAATAAAGTGTAGCAGATGACTATCGATTATCTGCATGAAATAAGCTATTTCCCTCAATTTCTTAGCAGTAGGTGGTGGTTCACGACCGAACAATACATCTAAGGTCTTACCCGATGCTACATGATGAGCCCATGAGCAAACACCACATACAGCAGATGTTATCCTTGGAAGCTCTTCAACAGCCCTACCTCTACAAAATGCCTCAAAACCTCTGATCTCCAGAGTCTGGTAGTAAGCATCTTTTACTTCGCCATTCTCGTCAATAACTATTACAGCCCTAACTTCACCCTCAACACGCGTGACAGGATCTATAGATATAAATCTACAGCTCATGGCTTAACCCCTCTTCTTTCTCCTCTTAATTGAAAGCTTTGTAAGATATGAACTAGGCAATGTATACCTATAGAACATGCCAAAAGGATCAACGATCTTATCTAGGTGCTTAGCAAGACCCTTCTCTAATAACTCCTTCTCCTTATCAACAAGGAGTATTGAAGCTATAGCGGATAAATGTTTTAAACCAACATCATCAACACCTGGAGCTGGACCCATACAGCCTATACAAGGCATATTATTCTTTATACAAGGCATCTCACAAGCAGCCCTAGTAGCTGGACCCATACATAATATTCCTTGCTCAAGGAAGCATTTATCCTCTTCAAGCTTTATCTCATGAAGCCTATATATTCCCGGCATAATGATCTTACTTAGATCCTTTGGTTTTCTAGGGCATTCATGACATAATGAATGTTCCTCACCAAATATTATCCTACCTTCAGGTTTTTTACCGGCTGCATAATCGATCAATATCTTAAGTAGGCCTTCATTAGATATTGGTCCAGGAGGGCATCCAGGAGCCATTACATCTGGGTCAAGTATTTCAACTAGAGATGTACATGTTGGCAGTATTTTGGGTAGCTTTAACTCTTCAGGAAGATCTATTTCCTCTGTAGACTCTGTAGTTACTGTTGAACCCACTATCTTCATGATTTCCTCAGGCTCCATTAAAGCGCCAAGTCCAGGTATACCTCCATAAACCGCACATGCACCGTATGCTACAACAAGGTCTGCCTTATCACGTATAAGTTTAGCATACTTGAGATTACTCTCGGTCCTTACGGTACCCATATAGATCGCTACATCTATCTTATCGAGTTTCTCAAGCATATCAGCTTTACCATCAATAGCTGCACCCCAATAGACTATATCATATTTCTCTAGCACATCGGCTAGTTTCTCACCAATATTAACGAGAGATACATCACATCCTCCACAAATAGCTCCATATACGATAACTAGTTTAAGCTTCCCCATCACTCCCACCCATGAGTGGTCCGAGTTCTCTTATCTGGGAAACAAACTCCTTGGTAACTCGAACTAGCTTCTGTGATTCAGTAGCACTAATCCATTCGATTCTAAGTCTCTCAGGCTCAATACCGAATTGCTTAAGCATTTTCTTAAGTAGATAAACTCTCTTGAAAGCCTTGAAGTTACCTGCCATGTAATGGCAGTCATTAGGTGTATGGCAACCTCCAATCAATACGCCATCAGCGCCATTAAGGAACGCTTCTATAATAGCACGAGGGCTAATACGGCCCGTGCACGGGACTATAACTGGTATAATATTTGCTGGATACTGCATTCTACTAACACCGGCAAGATCAGCAGCCGATCCAGCACACCATTTACAGAAGAAAGCTACGATCCGGGGCTCCCACATCATGTAACACCTCTTAGAACAGCTTTAACAACTAGATGAAGTTGTTCATCAGTATAGTTACGAAGTTGTATAGCTCCAACAGGACACGATGCATTACAGGCACCACAACCCTCACATAATAATTCATTAACTTTTGCCTTACCCTCATCCATCTCAATTGCTCCATATGGGCACACAGTTAGACATATACGACATCCATTACATAGATCGCGGTCTACCTCGGCAATCAATGGCTCACGCACAATGTACTCCTTACCAAGAAGCTCTAGAGCTTTAGCAGCAGTTGCAGATGCTTGTGTAACTGTTTCACTAATATCCTTAGGACCTTGTACAGCACCACAGATAAATACACCGCCAGTAGCCACCTCAACAGGACGGAGCTTTGGATGAACTTCCTGGGCAAAACCGTATTGGTCGATAGGTACCTTGAGCTTAGAGGCTAGATCGGGATTTAGCTTGGGAACTATGCCTAGTGCTAGTACAATAAGATCGGCCCTTACAGTTATTCTTTGACCAGATAGCGTATCAACACCTATTGCTACAAGATCTCCATTAATATCTCTATAAACCTTAGATACTCTGCCACGGATATAGTTTACTTGAAACTCTTCCTGAACTCTCTTAACAAATTCTTCATAGCCTTTGCCGGCGGCACGTATATCAATATAGAAAATAGTTGCTTCTCCATCAGGTACCTGCTCTTTAAACATTAATGCGTGTTTAGCTGTATACATACAGCAGATCTTAGAACAATATGGTAAGTGATTCTCATCACGTGAGCCGGCACACTGTATAAACACAATTCTCTTAACAGGCTTGCCATCGCTAGGTCTTAGTATCTTGCCCTTAGTAGGTCCACTGGCAGATAACAATCTCTCAAATTGTAGAGAATCAATAACGTCTTCATAAACTCCATAACCGTACTCTTTAAGTTTCTCGCCCGGATAGAGATCATAGCCTGTAGCAACAATTATAGCTCCAACTTCCTCCTCAATAATCTCCTCTTTTTCATCAAGATTGATCGCATTAACTGGACAAACCTTTAGACATAATCCACACTTTGTACAATGTTCTGAATCAACGACATATGCTGATGGAACAGCCTGCGGAAATGGTATATATATTGCCTTCCTCATACTAAGCCCACGATCAAATTCATTGGGTACCTTTACAGGACATACGCGTTCACAGAATGAACACAGTCTACAGAGATCTGGATCAACTTTACGTGGATGCTTAAGTATCTTTACACGATAATTTCCTATACAGCCCTCTACATCAATTACCTCGGACAATGTATAGATCTTTATATTGGGATGACGTGCTACCTCAGCCATCTTTGGAGTAAGTATACACTGTGCACAATCTAATGTTGGGAAAGTTTCACTAAGCATGGCCATTTTACCACCTATAGTAGGGCTCTTTTCTACGAGGATTACTGGTATACCTGCATTAGCTAGATCGAGCGCTGCTGTCATGCCAGCTATACCACCACCTATGATGAGTGCTTTACGTACAACTTTGCCGGTAATAGGCTTGTAAACCTTATTTTTAGACACTTTAGCGACTGCTGCAGCAACAATCCTTATAGCTTTTTCAGTAGCCTTCTTTTTATCGAAGTGAACCCAGCTAGAATGCTCGCGTATACATGCCATTTCATACTTATATCTACTAAGACCACCAGCTTCAACGGCTTTGGCAAAGGTTTCATAGTGTAGAGATGGAGTACACGCAGCGACGACTACAGCGTTAAGATTTTCTTTCTTAATAGCCTCAATAATTTTCTGCTGGCCAGGATCAGAACACATATAGACGTAGTCCTCAACATATACTACGCCAGGTAGCTTAGCTACTTCCTGAGCAACTTTCTTAACATCAACGATGCCAGCTATATTCTTTCCACAATGGCATATGAAGACGCCGATCCTGAGCTGCTCCAAATATGTTCACCCAAATGACTAATGCTATATTATTTTATTTATTTAACACCAAGTTTTGCTAGGATCTCATCTCTCTTTTTCAAGGCACCTTCAATAACTTCTTCAATAAGATTCTTACCAGTACTATCAATGGTTACTAGCAATGGACCGAAGTTCTCAACCTCGAAAACCCATAACGCCTCAGGTATACCTAGATCAAGCCATTCAACTTTAATAACACGTTTTATGGCATTGGCGGCAAGTACAGCTGCGCCGCCTGTAAAGATTGTATAAACAGCACCATATTTCTTACATGCTTCCGCAGTCTTTGATCCCATACCGCCTTTACCAACAACTATTCTTATGCCGAACTTCTCAATAACAGTGGCTTCATAGAGTTCCATACGAGCACTTGTTGTTGGGCCAGCAGCAACTACTTCCCACTCTCCATTCTTTTTCCTTACAACGGGTCCACAATGATACAATACCCCGCCTTCTAGATCAACAGGCAATGGCTTGCCCTCTTTTAAATACTCAAGCATTCTACGATGAGCGGCATCTCTAGCAGTAATCATGATCCCTGATACATAAACTATATCTCCAGCTCTAAGTTTCCTAATACTTTCTTCAGAGATCGGTGTTTTCAAATAATATGTAGGCATGGTGATCACCCTAGGCATTCTTACTGATAGACACTATAACTCCCGTCAGATTTAACGATTGCCGATGCACGACGTGCTGCCCAACACTGAAATACTATAGCCACTGGATACGTTGCTGGGTGACGATGCGCATATTCTATATGTACTCCTAATACAGTATGTCTACCGCCCATACCCATAGCCCCAATGCCAAGTTCATTAATAGCCTTATAAAGCTCTTTCTCAAGCTTAGCTAGATATGGATCAGGATTCCTTGTACCGAGTTTTCTCAGACAGGCAGCTTTTTTAGCTAATGTAGTAGCTATATCAGCACCGCCGCCTACACCTACACCAACAATTGTTGGTGGACAAGGCTTAGCACCAGCCTTTAAGACAGCATCTATGACTGCCTCCTTAACCCCAGTAACGCCTCTTCCTGGCGGAGGCATTTGCAACATTGCAACTGCCTCAGAACCGCCGCCCTTAGGTACAACAGTAAATTCAAGGCTATCTCCATCAACAAGTTTCCAATGTATATAAGGTACAAATCTTCCAGTATTATCCCCTGGATTCTTACCGGTGAATGGATTAACTGTATTAGGTCTCAGAGGAACTTCCTTAGTAGCTCTCCTAGTAGCATTAACTAGTGCTTCCTCGATAATACTTAGTCCTGGAAACTTGTATCCCACTTTAACATAGAATATGACTAAACCTGTATCCTGACATATAGGCTTGCCGAGTTTCTCAGCAAGTTCTACATTATCAAGTATGGCTTTAAGCTGTGCTTTAGCAGCCTCATTATCTTCTTCCATATATGCTTTACGTAATGCCTCCTTAACATCAGGTGGTAAGTAAATGACTGCTCTTCTTAGAGCCTTTACTGCAGCATCTTCTATTACTTTAGCAAGTTCTCTAGTATTAGGACTAGAACCGGGCAATGCCCTCACCAGTATCTATATATTCTAAACTAGCAAGTATATAAACATAGAACATCCAATGCATAGATGAAATAAATTTATGTCATAGATTAGATCGGCTAGCATAAATAATTATCTACAGAAAAAACTTTTATAGTTCTCGCTTGAAGCGAAATACCCTTATATTATATAATTATATTTCTGCAGCCCATCATAACCTGTAAAAGTTTTATATCAACATTCTATGGTTTTTGTCTTAACTATAATTTCTTAAAAAGCCGGCATTATAATTCCTTAGATATACAATAATATAAAAATCTATAGATAAAATATAGTAGAATCGATAGAAACAGTCAATATTAATATATTAGGCAAAGTGTTTTGTAAAGCTTAGGATTGCATGGCCTTTCTTAGTCATGGTGATTTTGTAGCTTATGATATGTGTAACTTATATTATCTGGTTCGCTTACATAGTTCTACTTTAGGGTTTGGTGTAGAGATTGACTGAGGAGCCTATTATTGAACTAAGAGATGTAAAGAAGATCTATAGAGTGGGAGAAGTAATTACTAGAGCACTTAATGGAGTAAATTTAAAAGTGTATCCAAAGGATTTTCTTGCAATTATGGGGCCGAGTGGAAGCGGTAAAACGACTCTCCTAAACATGATCGGTTTATTGGATATACCTACTAGTGGCAAGATCCTTGTTAAAGGTGTTGATGCATCAAGATTACCGAGTAAAAGACTTGCCTATCTAAGAAATCGCGTTATTGGTTTCGTATTTCAGCAGTTTAATCTAATCAATAGATTAACTGTTCTTGAAAATATAGAATTACCACTAGTTGCTCGAGGAATTCCAAGAAAGCAGAGAATACCTAAAGTAAAGGAGGCTTTGTTAAAAGCAGGAGGAGAGCTATCGTGGCTTAAAAAGAAGCCTAATCAACTTAGTGGTGGTCAGCAGCAACGAGTAGCTATCGCCCGTGCTTTAGTAGGTGATCCTGAAATCATATTAGCTGACGAACCCACGGGGAATCTAGATAGATATTCATCTAAGACGGTTATGGAAACATTTACTCAACTTAACAAATCTGGCCAAACAATAATTGTTGTAACACATGACCCGGAGATAGCCTCATGTACCAAAAAGATTTTACTAATAAGAGACGGCGTTATTATTGATGAGAAACCGCCTGATCCTGACGAATGTATCATAAATAAGCCTTAAGTCATTCTTGTCAGCAACATAGTTATATTAACTTAAATAACAGTATCAAGTTCTTAGATAGTAATAGAACGGTTGAAGGGGGTTTTAATAATGTATAGGAGATTATTCGCAATAATACTTACAATGTTAATACTTCAACCAATAATTTTAGAAACAAGTGTTCCTGGAATACATGAACTCGAAGAAAATAATGGTTTATCAATCGAATATATTGGATGGTATTCATTAGTGGGAACTTCTAAAGTTTATCCTGGTAGTCGTCGTGCAAGTTTATTACTTGAAATAAGAAATAATCACAATTATTCATTATCTAATCTAATTGGTTGCCTTATTCTTCCCAGAGGATTTAGTCCTAGTGTAGGGAATGGATTATGTAGTGAACCAATGTCCACAAATGGATCTTATATTCGAATAATTCCTCCTAATTATGTCTTTCAATTAAGATATTTTATTGATGTTAATGACAGTGTCGCCCCGGGACAGTATAATATATCTGTTAAGTTAAGCTATACAGTCAACTCCACGTACTTTGAAGAATATTTATCATTTAATGTAACTGTATCAGAGTATCCACCACTAGATATTGAAATCCTAGATTGCTACTGGGAACCAGAAAAGGTATATCCATCAACAACATCAGCATCTTTAGCTATTCTCATAAAGAATAATGGTGAATCATCTATATCCAATGGTATTGTAAAATTCTATTTGCCAGGAGGTTTTGAACCTAATAAGTACATAATAACTGGTTTGAGGTTATCGCCGGGTGAAGTATATTCATTAAGATTTACAAATATAGATATAAAACCAAATACTCCTCCAGGGCTCTATTATGGATACCTAGAGATTAATGCTACAACTTCTACCGAAGATGGTGTTGAGTATGAAGGTTATTGGAATTCTAGTATAGAGTTAGTTATTTCGTACCCGCCAGAGCCTTATGTAGAAGTTATTGATACAGGTTTTAGGGAAAAAATTGTATATAATGAATCAATGCTGGTTGACATATATGTCACAATAAGAAACAATGGACTTCCAACAATAACTCATATCCTAGCATATTTGTATCTACCTAGTGATGCTAAAACTTTAGATAATAGATCACTTTCTATAACGACTTATGAGGGGCAGATCAACTATGGCGATATCATAACATTGACATTTAACAATATTAACATAACGTCGGATAATAATATACTTGAAAACCTTGTTTTAAAACTGGATATGATCATGAATTATAGAGGAGCCCGATATAACGTATCAAGAATGTATTCATTTACACTAAATTTGACCAAGTATACAAACTATCTTGGACTAGCATCAATTAGATGGCTTTATAATGGGCAGCCAGCAGTAGCATTGCCTAGTTCAAGGAATATTGAAATGCAGATCGTACTTGTTAACTATGGGCCAAGAACCATTAAGACTATAGTGCCAAGTATAGAGTTGCCTGAGGGCATAACTCTTAGAGATATATCACTACAATCATATGAATCTATACCTAGTGGTGAAGTAGCTACATTATCTATAAAGCTAGATATATCAGGCGATCTTGAACCTGGAACTTATTTGTCTAAATTAAAGCTTAATCTCATAATATCATCTGACAATGCACTACTATTTACAAGACAGGACATAATGATACCGATCACTATAGCCGATCCAGACGATTATATTCCAGTATTAGATATCGTAAATGCATATTGGGGCCGAGGTTCTCCGCAACAAGTATATCCGGGTGAACGATTAGTACCATTATATATAGAGGTTTACAACTATGGACGCTACACAGCATCTAATGTTATTGCAATTATATCAAGTTATAACACTTCTATATCAATTATTGAAGACACTATATCATTGGCTGATATCAGTCCTGGAGAACTTGCCACGGCCTCATATACACTTGATTTAAGGAATACATCTCATGGTATATTTAGATTTAATATTAAAATAAACTATGTCCTAACAATATATGGATCATATTTGAGAAAGGAATTAAATAAAGAAATAATAGTAGAACTACGAGGATTTGAAGGATTATTAGATAAAGGACTAGAGATAGTTAGTTATTCATGGACCGATCAACCTATCTTTCCAAATACAGAGAATGTGACATATAGAATTAATGTAATTAATAGAAATCCCTTTGCTATACAGGGATTAAATGCTATACTTGAATTACCTGTAGGATTTTATGGATTATATAAAAATAATACTATAGAAACTTATGTTCAGGGCCCAATACAGTCAATGCAAGAATTTCAAATAGACTTCAAGATTACTGTAGGTAACGTAGAACCTGGACTCTATAATGCTAAACTATATGTAGACTACATACTAGCCGCAGGAGGCCCTTCAAAAAGAGTTTTAGAAGAATATAATGTATTAATCCATATAAATGATCCTAAGGACTCAATAACATTTATTGACTCATACTGGCTTTACCAATCACCTGAGCCAGGAAAATATGGCCAGTATTTAGTGGTCATACTTAGAAATAATCTGTTTCCGTCAATGAGTGGTATATATGCTGAGGTAAAACTGCCTGATGGGATAGTATTTACTCATACAAATTCTTCTTATGGTAGACTATATCCATCATATATTGGTATTCAGACAACATCATTACCGTCAGGTATAACTAAGCTACGTGGATTGCCAATCAATATAGAATCAATTATTCAAGCACCTACTCAGACAAGTGCTGGAAAAGGAGATTTCATAGTATTTACTATACCAGTAAATATAATTGGTAATATTAGCATAGGCTTCTATAACATATCCTTAAAGATGTTCTTTATAGATCATACAGGTAATGAACGTTCAGTAGATGTGATTGCAAAGGTTGGTGTCTCTGGTAACATAAAGCATATCGATATGATACTTCCACAGAGAATTTACGTAAGAGATCTTGTGAATGATATTAATTTAACGCTTAAGGTAATGGGATATGGTAATGCGTATAATGTTTACCTTATACTATATCCCTCTGTCCCCATAGTTGTACCATCAAAGTCGCTTTACTATCTAGGTAATCTTAGGAGTGGAGAGACTAAGATAATTAATATGAGCTTATACTATAATCCGTTATATACAGCTTCTGCTCCAACGACTATAAGATATGGGACCATTCCATTAATTATAGCTCTTTCATATACTGATGAACTAGGATATACGCATTTCATAAATGCTAGTATATCTTTGGTATTATATCCATTTATTAAACTAAATGTATACGATATAAAGGCTGTTTATAGAGATGGAAGTGTGAAGATAACTGGCACAATAATGAATATAGGATCGGCTACTGCTGAGAGGATTGTAGCATATCTTATATATGATAATACAAATGCTTCAACATTTGTTGGCGATCTAGATCCGGGCTCGGAAGCTACATTCTCCATTGAAGCACCTACAGAATATGGTGGCTCAAATGCTTTTCTTGAGGTAGTCTATGTCGATAGTTATGATCAGTATCATAAGATTAAGATACCAGTAACTATAGAATACGAGAAAATAACTGAGGTTACTGAGACACCTAAACCTATACTTGGTACCACAGAATATATTGTAATAGGTATTGTAGCATTATTTCTAGCAATAGCGGTATATGTCATATATCGTATGATGAAACAGCATGAGAGAAGATTGAAAGAAATACAAGTTTAGTGGTAGCGGGGATTAGGTAATGGGTATTCAGCTCCGTGATTTAATGATATATGCTATAAAAGCATTGACTGAGAGGAGATTGCGCGCGGTATTGACAATTATAGGTATAGCTATTGGTCCACTAGCACTAGTTATGATGACAAGTGTTATATCTGGATATTCAAACTATGTTGAAAAGCAAGTACTTGGTCTTGGCCAGAATCTCGTTGTATTGTTTCCGTCACGTGACTACAGGTTTAGCCAAAAGGATATAGACTATATTGAGACAGTTGATGGAATATCTGATGTAAAGCCTTTTTATTCAACACAAGGCGTGATAAAATCTTCTACCGGAGAGAAGAAAGTATTTATCTATGCAGTTGATCCAGACATTATACTTAAGACTTTTTCTGGGTTAAAAGTTGTCAAAGGCTCTATACCGTCTTCAAGTGAGGTTACGTCAGCTATAATAGGTTATAAAATAGCTAATGATCCGATTACTGGTGAGAAATTGTTTGATGTTGGTGACGCTATACAGATCACTATTGCAGAAGTTGTTGAAGCTGGTAAGGTTAAGATTAAACGATTATATGTACGTGTAGTTGGCATACTTAATGAATATGGAGGTGCACCGTTTCTAAGTCCCGATAATACTATATTCTTACCATATGGAGCCGGTAAAAGAGTACTTGGAATGGATGACTGGTCAGGTATTTTGGTATTGGCTGTATCACCAATTTATGTAGACTATGTTGCTAAACAATTAAGACAGGCTTACCGTGATGCTGCTGAGGTTATATCATTTGTGGAAATAGCCCGTGTAGTATCATCTATAACGGCTGCCATGAGCTTCATAACATTTGCTACATCACTATCGGCCTTTGCAGTAGCGGCTGTAGGTATAGCAGCCACCATGATCACCTCTGTTATAGAACGAACTAGGGAAATAGGTGTATTAAAAGCTCTCGGGTTTACTGATGGACAGGTTATGTCTCTCATACTTGGTGAAGGCGTTGTTATGAGTATTATAGGCGGAATCATAGGTATAATACTGGGTGTGATCGGAGCAAATGTTCTTGCAACAAGTGGTTTTACAATAAGAGGGGCGGCTGAGCTCCGAATATACGCTCCACCGCTAATAACTCCCGATCTAATAGTGAGGACATTCATAATAACATTAACAATAGGAATATTAGGGGGATTATTTCCAGCGTACCGTGCAGCAAAAATACCTCCAGCAGTAGCACTAAGATATGAGTAAAATAACTTGACTAAAGTATCTAATAACAATACACTTTCTAAATAAATTAAGAGAAAAAATAAGTTAAAATATATATAAATATAATAATTGAGGACAAGGTAGCTTAAATGTCTATATCTGTTCAAATCCACATGGTAATGCGTATTAGAAGGGGGGAGTAATGTCCAAGTCTAGAATGTTAATACCTATGATTCTTATTATTTTGTTATTTGGTTCTATCTCGATTGCATATATTAGTTATATTAATGATAATGTTGCTTATATAGATGTCAATGAATTTGGAATAGTCATTAATGATGATAGCGGTCTAATACTTGTATCTAATAATGAATTTAGAACTATCATGAAGGACTTCATTAATAGGTATCATTTTATTAAAGATCCTAATGTGAAATGCACTAGATTACAAGATTTTTATGATGATACTATAATACATAGTGAAATAGGCGAGCTACAAAGTAATATTTCAAGAGCTATTCGTAGAGAGCTAAATATAAGTAGTTTTGTAGTTGTTGCTTCATTAATGCGTGATTGTACAGGATATCCTTGTCCAGTACATGTTCTTGTATATGTTAATGAAGCTGATCATAGGAGTGGTTTAGAGAGTCTTATATCTAATATTGTAAATATGGCGTATAGAAATACAACGTATTATAAGAAGGGTTATTGTATTGATAATCCAGTTACAACTTTATTTATAATACCTTCAAATCCTGAATTATTCAATGAGGTCTATACAACAGATTGTTATCGTAAGTGTAGTGAATTAATTTACAGCGATATACAAAATCTATTATTAAATAAGACTTCAAATATAACTCTAGGACTTAATGGATGTTACTTAGTATCACATTCAGTATCTGCATCTCCATTACCCCATCATGCTATAGGGCTTTACTGTAAGGATTATGCTAATAAAACTATAACAATGGATCTTCTAAGAGAGTTTGTGGTTCAACATAGAGATTCAATAATAAATATAACTAGGTTAGTTAAAGAGAAATGCTGTATTGGGAAAAATACATTATTTATAATTATTTTAGAGAATAAGCCTTTTAGAAAAGTAGTCGCTATGCCAGAGCATGTTGAGGATGTGGATGAATTATTAAATGAAACAAGTACTTCGAACCAAGGAGCTACGATCTCTATTGAAGAGAATAATTCTCTGAATAAAGAGGTATATAATGAAAGCTTGTGTACTAAAAATGGATTAGCAAAGAGTGAAAATAATGCCTCTGAAACTTTACATGACTATAAAAATGAACTATATAATATCATTACATTACTTGCCTTAGCATTGGTAATGACATGCTCTATATACTTATTAATTAAACATATTAGGACACATGGATGAAATATCTTACCTTTTTATTCAATGTTATGTCCTTGCAAACATAGGATAGTATTTTACTCCTTCTTTACCTGTAAAATGTATTTAAATGCTGCATCTGCGGCTTTAGCGCCTTCAGCAGCCGCTACTATTATTTGTTCGAAACGATATTTACAAGGGCCTCCCGCCGCATCTCCTGCTACATATACACCTGGAAGATTTGTGCTCATATCAGGTTTTGTAATAACATGTCCCGTTTCATCGAGTTCTAATCCTATTTTCTTAAAGAAATGTATGGGTGGTTCTAATCCTATTTCTATAAATAATCCATCAACCTCTAGGATCCTCTCTTCTCCTGTTACTGCGTTCTTAATCTTTATTGACCCAAGTCTATTATCGCCTAAGATTTCTGTTACAATAGTATTAGTTAAAATCTTGATCTTAGGATTCTTTTTTGCTTCTTCAACATATAGTGGGAAGGCTCTAAACTGATCTCTTCTATGTAT
>CAZVWZ010000008.1:0-25202 GCA_964631195.1 uncultured Desulfurococcaceae archaeon | reverse complement strand
ATTATAAGACTTAAAGATAAAGAGCTTGTTATTGAATCACCTACTGTACTATTAATTGACGCTGGTAAACAAAAGATCTTCCAAATAACTGGGAAGGGATATACTGAGAGAGCGCGTAGTACTGTAGAGGAGAAACCACATATTGAATTAAGTGAAGACGACATATTATTCATTATGGAACAAACTGGTGTTAGTAGAGATTTAGCTGAAAAAGCACTTATCAAGGCAGAAGGCGATCTTGCTGAAGCAATATTATTGATAAGAGAAGGTAGAATCTAGAACCAAGGGATCATTCATGCTAATTAAAAAGATCGGTGATGTGTATAATATCTATCCTACAAGAGTATTTGAATATAAATCAGTTAAAAAACCAATGTATTTACTTGGAGTATATTATGATGGTGCATCCGGTAAGGCTGTACTTGAATTCGTAACAGAAGATGGTAGCCAGTTATATCTAGTACATGATCCGACTGATCATAAGCCTTACTTCTTAACAGATTTATCTCCAGAAGATATTGAGAAAAGGGCTGAGATTATACGGCATAAGAGTTTTGAGCGAATAGAAGTAGTAAATAAATTTGATCCATTAAATAATAGAATTAGACGTATGACAAAGATCGTTACTAAAGATCCATTAGCTGTTGTCTCGCTGAGAAATAAAGTACCTAAGGCTTGGGAGGCTAAAATAAAGTATCATGATAACTATGTCCTTGACCGCGGGCTAATACCAGGTATGAGATACCTTGTTGATAGCGGTAATGGTTTTACATTAGTAACGCCATCTATTGAGGATAAAACCATTAAGAGAGTAAAAGAGATCTTTAAGGGAGAGGATAAAGAGACTCAAGATCTAGCTCTTCAATGGATACCATTGTTCGAAGAAAAACCTCCGCCTGTGAAGAGATTAGCTGTTGATATTGAAGTCTTTACGCCGTTCCGTGGAAGGATTCCCCAAGCATCTTCAGCTAATTATCCCATCATAAGCATTGCTTTAATAGGGAATGACGGGTATAAGAGAGTACTTGTCCTTGCTAGGGAGCGTGGATGGGGAAACGATATTCCATCGGAATTTCCTGTTGATGCAATTATAGAGTTTTTTGAAGATGAATATACATTAGTTCTTGAAGCATTTAGGGTTATGAATAGTTATCCAGTAGTTCTTACATTTAATGGCGATAACTTTGATCTAAACTATTTATATCATAGGGCATTGAAACTCGGAATACCTAATGAATATATACCATTACATATAGGAGAAGATATGATTAGATTAAAGGCAAGCATTCATTTAGATCTATATAGGTTCTTTAAGAATAAAGCTGTCCAAACATATGCTTTCGGAGCTCGTTACCAAGAGTTTACACTTGATGCTATTGCATCAGCTCTTCTAGGCATATCAAAACTTGTTGTTGACAGGAATATTGGTGAGCTGTCATATGGCGAACTTATAGCTTATAATTATCGTGACGCAGAACTTACTCTTCAACTAACTATGTTTAATAGTGAGCTTGTATGGAAACTAATGATCTTGTTAGCGCGTATATCAAAGACTAGTATAGAAGATGTATGTAGAAAAACAATATCCAAATGGATACAAAATCTATTTTACTGGGAGCATAGACGTAGGGGGTTCTTGATACCTGAACCCAATGATATTAGGAGGGCGAAAGGAGGTATTGGTAAAACTGAGGCAATAATTCAAGGTAAAAAGTATGCTGGTGCATTAGTTATAGAGCCCCCAACAGGTATTTTCTTCAATGTTGTTGTTCTAGATATTGCATCTCTATATCCAAGCATTATTAAAAAGTATAATCTAAGTTATGAAACAGTTAATGTAGAAAATTGTAGAAAAATAGTTTTTGCAGAGGATGAATCAGGTTTTAAAGTTCATAAGATATGTTTTGATAAACCAGGCCTTATTGCACAAATAACTGGCTTGTTAAGGGATTTCCGTGTTCACATTTACAAGAAGAAAGCTAAGGATAAAGGTTTAAGCGAAGTTGAGAGGAGCTGGTATGATGTTGTACAAAGGGCTATGAAGGTATTCATAAATGCTAGCTATGGAGTTTTTGGTGCAGCAAACTTCCCATTATATGCGCCAGCTGTTGCTGAGAGTGTAACGGCTCTTGGAAGAAGAGCTCTTTATAGTATATTACAAAAAGCAGCCGATATAGGAATTAAGGTTCTCTATGGAGATACGGACTCTATTTTCCTATGGTCTCCTACGGATGAACAAACGGATGCTTTACAGGAATGGGTTTCTAGAGAACTCGGTCTCGAGATCGAAGTTGATAAGGTATTTCACTACGTATTATTTACTGGTTTAAAGAAAAATTATGTAGGCGTACTAACTGATGGAGGTATAGAGATTAAGGGTCTTGTTGCTAAGAAGAGGAATACACCTATATTCCTTAAGGAATTATTGACAGAAATTATTGAGAAACTTCGCTCAGCCCGCTCTCCCAGAGACTTTATATTATTTAAGGAATGGCTCCATAATCAGGTTAAGACATTATACATGCAGTTGAGGAATAAAGAGCTTACACTTGATAAACTTGCATTTAAAATTACCTTGTCAAAGCCCTTGGAGGAATATAAGAAGAATAGACCTCAGCACGTGAAGGTAGCTCTTCAATTAACATACCATGGAATACAAGTCTTGCCAGGAGACATTATAACATTCGTTAAGGTTAAGGGTAGAGATGGCGTTAAAGCCATACAACTTGCTAAATTATATGAAATAGATCCTGATAAATATATTGACCATATACGTAGTGCTTTAGAGCAACTATTACAGGCCTTTGGTGTACGCTGGAATGACATTATTGGTTTAAGTAGACTTGAAACATTCTTCGGCTCATGATAACGCTTTTCATGCTGGCAATATATTTAATATACTTCTAGATAAAGAGTAGCAACTAGACGTTAAGAGGAGGTGTATAGTAAATGCCTAAGAAGAGAGAGAGTCGTGGAAGACATAAAGGCTCTAAAGGAAGAGTTGAAATGATCCAATGTGACCAATGCGGCCGGCTTGTACCTAGAGACAAAGCGATATGTGTTACACGAATGTACTCACCAGTTGATCCACAGTTGGCACGCGAGCTTGAGAAGAAAGGAGCTATTATAATGAAGTACCCCATTACAAAGTGTTATTGTGTTAGCTGTGCAGTATACTTAGGAATAGTAAAGGTTAGACCTGAACATGAGAGAAAGCCTAAGCCATCTCCATTATGATAATATTCCCATCTTCATATTTTATGAAAGAACATCGCGATTTACTAGACACGATATAGTATATCGTGTTTTCAATTCATTAAAAGAATTTTATGAAGACTTTATAGCTGTTTATATAATAGAATATAATAGAAGTGTAGAGATTATCATCTGTAGGAACATTGGATGCTATAAATTATTAACTAGTGATATATGCCTTCTTAGAAACGCACTACATATTATTTTTAATAAATGTTATGAGCTACTCATCTTGGAGGAAAATGGGATCTATGATTTAACAGAGCTTTGTAATAAAAAATGCTTTCTTCTAGGCTTACATAGAACATCTAATTTGAGAAATATAGCTAAATCATTTAGTAGTTCAATAAAGATTATAAGTTTAGGAGAGGTCAGTTATCTAACTAGTCAATGTATAAAGATCATTGGCTATATAAATACTGTTTTATGTAGGGAAAGAGTTCTTAAATAGATGATATAGATGCTATAATTTTATATTCTACTATATTCTTCTTAGGTATTGAAGAGAAAACATGTAGGTGTAGAATATGCCTAGGATTAAAAAATTGATCTTAGTTACTGCAACACATCATCCACTTCATAGTTTATGGGTTAAACTAGTAGATGAGATCGCGAGTGAATTAGGGATAGATAAAGAGATCAAGTATGAGGATTACGTACTATTAACAGAGTATGGAGATACAGACGAGTTCGGCATGGCATGGCTTCCCCAATTGCTAGCAGAACTTGATGATAATAGTGTAAAGCTTTTATTATCGCAAATGCCCCTAAATGAAGCTTTGCAGCCAGACTATGAAAAAGCTAAGGAGCTAATTACTACTAGAATAAAAGAACTTGAGGGAGGATAATATATCATATGCCTATCTATAGTATAACAGTACCTTATGTGCCGACTCCAGAACCTGTTGCTAGAGAAATGCTTCGAATAGCTAACGCAGGTCCTAATGACATAGTATATGATCTTGGATGTGGTGATGGAAGAATACTAGTTATAGCAGCCAGGGAATTTGGTGTAAAGAAAGCTGTTGGAATAGAGATCAGAGAAGATAAGGTGAAAGAAGCTATAGAGAATATTAGAAGAGCTGGTGTTGAGGACAGAGCAACAGTTATTCATGGAGATATGTTCGAGATAGATATTAGTGAAGCAACTATCGTAACTTTATTTTTATTAACAAGTGTTAATGAAAGGCTTAAGCCTAAACTTGAGAAAGAACTTAAACCAGGAGCTAAAGTTGTTTCTCACGAATTTAGAATACCTGGATGGGTACCTAAAACAGTAGTTGATGTTAGGGATAGAAATTATATTACACATACAATTTACTTATATGTTATAGGAGAGCATACAGGAATTTCTTGAATACATGTATGAACACATTAATGCTTTAGAACCTTACGTGCATACACTATGTAACCTGTATGCCCTACCATAAATGGTTCAGGCCTTGATGCACTCTCCTCAATAATATAGTTTCTAAGAATGATCTCTTGGGCCTTAATATCTATGTATCCTCCATGTTCTCTCAATGTAAGAACAGTTTTTTCAACTTGATTTATTGTTGGTACATATATTATTATTGGATGTGAGGGTTTTAATGCTCTATATGCATGCTCAACTACATTCCATGGATCAGGTAGGTCTAGGAATATAGCATCAACATTGTTTTCAAGAATACCGTTTCTTATATCAGCATGTCTTATAATGACTCTTTCAAGGAGACCTGATAATCTAAGATTTTCCTTAGCTATTTTTATATAATTTTCCTTAACTTCATAACCATATATCTTTCCATGATCTCCTACAATATGAGCTAAGTAAGTTGTTAAATAACCTGTACCTATTCCTGCTTCAACAACTCTTGAGCCAGGACCTATACCAGATAAATATATCATATATCCTGAGTCTTTTGGGTAAATTACCTGTGTAATTCTTCTATATCCATATAAATAGTCGTAGTGTAAGGGCTTTAATAGATAAACTTTCACGCCCTGGCTAGTATAAGTATATGATCCGTATGGTAGACCAATAACATCACTATGTTTTATATAGCCTTTATCAGTTCCAAAGATCTTGTCTTTATCTACCTTTATAAGAAATCTTCTTTTTCTATCAATCATTATTAAAACAGGTAAACCATTTTTAATAATCTCTTCTGACAATAGACAACACCACTCAAATAATTATATCAGTACTGGTGTCATTCATCATCTTATCAGTAATACCAACCTTCCTCATCTATTTTATTTCATATGAATATATGGGTTTTAAGTATTCTCTATTCCATGACTATATAAGGGTGTTGTGAGTCTATTTCCCCTAGAACAAGGTGATGTATAGTGGGAAATGAGGAAAGAATGTATCTAATGAGTATAAGGCCTAAGTACGCTTACAAGATATTTGCTGGTATTAAGAAGTATGAGTTAAGGAGATGGATAGGTATAAGACTGGATCCTGGATCATTAATAGTTGTATATGCATCTGGTAATGTAAGGGCTTTAATCGGAGAGTTTAGAGCTGGTAAGATAGTTTATGGTTCTCCAACTAAGGTATGGAATTATGTTCGCTCAGTACCATCTAGTGGTGTTGATATGGAAGATCGTAGTTACATAGTTGGATCTAAGACAGCTCTTGCAATAGAGGTATTATCTCCAAAACTCTATAAACACCCTGTTAAACTTGATGAACTTAGAAGAATAATACCAGGTTTCAATCCTCCTCTTAGCTTTCGAGAACTTAGTGAGACAGAGCCTTTATATAGACTTATAATAAGGAAATTAAGAAGACTTTGACATTATAAAATACTAGTCTTCATTATCAACCATCCATAGCTCCTTCTTAAGCAGGTCTCGTATTGCTACTCTAATTACTTCACTTCTACTACTATATCTTCCTACTTTAACTAATTCATCAAGACCCTCTACATATATTTCAGGCATCTTAACAGTTATTAGTCTCATTCTTGATAGGAAACCAGCCATGCTACCACCTAAACAATAGATAGATTTCATAAAAACTTATAAACCCTAGCCCCCATAAACTATACGATCTTGTTTATAAATATTTCTATTCCATGAGTAGCAATCTTAGAAGAAGAACAATAATAAATTTAATGCAGATAGGATTTTAAATAAAACGTGTCATTGTATTAGTGATTGCCATGTACAAAATTATATATACATTAGGTTATGGAGGAAGAACTATAGAAGAGTTTTTATTAATAATACGTTCCTACTCTATTACCATTGTCATTGATGTAAGGAGATTTCCAAGAAGTAAAATTCCATATTTTAATAAAGTGTATCTAGAGAAAATACTTATGCATAAGGGCATACAATACTATTGGTTAGGAGAATTTTTAGGTGGTTATCGTGGAGGTTATAGAAAGTATATGTTGTCAAAGGAGTATGAACTAGGAATAGCAATTTTGGAGAAAATTTTACAACACACACTCTATAGTGGTGAAAATGCTGTAATAATATGTCTAGAGAAAAATCCGAAAGGATGCCATAGAAGATTTATTGCAGAAACAATGGAGAATAAAGGATATACAGTAATTCACATCATAGAAAAGAGTAAGATAATAAAGCATAGGAAATTAATGGAGAGCGCCGGGGGCGGGATTTGAACCCGCGCGGGGACACACCCCACCGGCTCTCCACAGCACCCATAGAGCCTACAAAGGCTTAGCAGGCCGGCGCCCTACCAGGCTAGGCGACCCCGGCACCACAAGAAACTATTCTAAAACATGGGGCTTATTAACTTTAACCAAGAATGGGGCCGCGGCCCCCCACAACACCCCACCGCGAAACCCACCAGAGCCCTTCCACACCCATGCCTCGGCCCCGGTGACCCGTGAACGCTGGTGGCCAGGGTTAGGTTGCTCCCTTCCGGGCCTGGCCAGGTTCCCCTGGTTATGGCGGTTATCCCCTCTCCTCCGAGAGGGGATCCGCCTCCACCAGCCCCACGGGGCGGGGGTCATTGGTGGGTGTGGGGGTTAGTGGTGCGTATGGGGTGTTGTGGGGTTTTCTGGCTCCTAGCCCATATACGGGGGTTTAGGAGCCCTTCCCGCGGCCCCTTTTGTTCTTTTTGTTTTGTGGGTTTTTAAATGGATTGTTTTTGATCTTTATCTCTGTTTTATTCTTAATATTATTTTCTCAATTCTTTATCCAATTCTTAAGAAAAACCTATAAATGATCACTTATATATTATTATAGTGAGCTTCTTTGGTTGGACAGGCCATTTAGCCACCTCCTATTTAGGGGTGCATATTAATGGAGAGGTTAAAGGCTATATCTAAATATGTTGTTATAGGAATAGTAGCTATGTTGATAATTATTGCTGCTGTAGCTATATTTCTAATGCAGGCTCCACCTGCAGGGCCTACAAAAGTTGAACTTACAGGTAATTTCGAGAAAGATGTAGTTGAAGTTGGGAAAGCCCTTGAAGCTAATGGGATCTCTGAAGTAACCTATAGTGTTTGGGCTGCCGGCGATCCTAATAGTGTAATGAGAGTACTTGGTATTGTAGAAGCAACTAATAGAATTAACAAGATATGGAGTGATAACAATATAAATGTGAAAATAAGAATTGATACAAGATTTGAAAGAGAATTTATGCCATTATTTGAGGAGTACTTAAGTAAGCAGCCAACAGGCCAAGCCAGTGATTTCCTCGCTAACTCATATATTTATATATCAACTCTTGCGGAAGAAGGCTATATATTAGATATAACAGATTATGTAAGTAAGTATAGTGAATTAGTAAATGATTTCTATCCTACAATATTTGAATCAGTGAAATGGAAGGATAGAATATATGCATTACCCCAGGATACAGAAGCGAGACCATTATACTTTAGAAAGGACGTAGCAGCGTGTGCAGGTCTTGATCTAACAAGTTTAGCTGATAAAGTTAAGAATGGAGAGTTTACATGGAGTGGCATCTATAACTGGGCTAAACAGGCAAAGGAGGCCGGATGTGCTGACTGGGGAGTAATTCATAGAAAGGGATCAGCCCATCCAGACCTAATCCAGTTCATATATGCTTTTGGAGGAAAATTATACAATCCAGATACTGGTAAGCTCGTTATTGATAAAGAGGCTATCTATAAATGGCTCTATGTAGAGTGGAAAATGGCTCGTGATGGATTAATACCAGAGAATATGATGGAGTGGGATTGGGGTAAACAGATCCATCCAACAGTGACTGGTGGTAAGACGCTGGTATTCATAGGAGGTACATGGCACTGGACAGAGTATCAAACAAGATCATACTATACAGATCCAACGACAGGCGAGCCTAGAGCATTAACGGCTGAAGAAGTAAAAGAGTTCTTCTACTATACATTATTCCCAGCGGGAGAGTCTGGCAAGGACCCAGTTACCCTAAGCCAACCGTTTGTATGGACGATTAATTCTAGAGCTGGTGAGAAGAATCCAAATTATGATACACTTAAGGAGCTATACCATGAATTGGCATTCCTAATACTTGTCAAAGCTAGCGATCCAGATATAAACGCTATACATTCAATAATTAGTGCTCACTTACCAGTTAGAAAAGCTGCAGCTCAATTAATAGCTGATGAGAACTGGGTTAATAAGTTAAAGAATCTCGAGGTAGACTTGTCTGATGAAGTTAAGGACCAGATTAGAGATATTGTTGCTGCAACAGTTAATCCAATAAATACTGAGTTCCTAGCCAATGTAAGCTATATGCTAGATTATACACATATAGCTCCTATTCATCCATTATATCCAAAGCTAGCAGATATATTCAAGGATGCCGTTGATATGGTTCTAAGAAATCAGAAGGATCCTGCTGCAGCTGTGCAGTATATCATTGATACTGTTAATGCCGATCCAGACTTAGCCGCTGAGGTAGAGATTATTGGTGAAATACCTAGTGAATGGAGCTATCCATAAACGGTGACCGAAGGGTGAAATAGTGAAATATAAACTCAAAGATTTTTTAAGAAATAAGAAATATGAATATCTAATATTCATATTACCAGCTTTAATACTTATTATTATATTTTATATTCTTCCCGTAGCATTATCCGTGTACATAAGTTTTACTCCTCTCAAGAATTGGAATCTAGATAAGTATTTAGGCACGATAGTTGGATTCAGAAATTATGAAAGATTCTTCCATATGCTGCAGTATGATCCTATTATAAGGAATGTTTTTTTAACAACAATAGCTTTTATAGGAATAACACTTGTTATCAATGTACTAGGAGGACTATTACTAGCATTAGCGACTTACTTTGTATCTCAAAAGTTTTCTTCGGTATTCCGGACATTGTGGTTACTGCCTCGTATGGCTCCAATAGCTGTCTATAGTTTAGTGTGGTACTATTTCTTTCATGGAAGTGATATAGGTACATTAAACTCGTTCCTTATGTATCTAGGTTTAATAAAGAAGCCTATATCTTGGGGCTATGATATAATACCATGGGGCCCATGGAGCATAATCATATTTGTCAACGGCCTTGTGGGAGTTAGTTTCGGAATGATAATATTTACATCAGCCATAAGTAATATACCTAAGGAACTAGTAATAGCAGCCCGTGTTGATGGAGCATCTAATTGGCAAATATCTACAAAGATCTTTATACCATTGATGAAATGGCATATACTCTACGTAACTACATGGCAATTATTAAGCCTGCTTACAACATATGCACATATATTCTTACTCGTACAATGGGGATTAGTGAGTAAACAATATGGTACCACATGGTCTCTTTATATTTATCAAGTTGCATTCACTGGTAGAACCGATCAAGGATTGGCAGCTGCTGCTGGAGTGATACTTGTTATTGTAGGCGGGATTCTTGGATACATTACTCTACGTATACTAGGCTTTGAAAGAATGATTACAAAGCCTAGAGGTGATATATAGTGAGTCTAAGAGATGTTGAAGTTAGAGCTAGAAAAACTGAAGCAATAATAGCATTGGCGATTATATTAGCTACATCACCTATAATAATAGGATTTTCACTAATAATACTCTCCAGCTTTAGTAAATCTATGGTTACAAATTTTGATCCTTCCTCTTTTCATCTAACTCTAGAGAATTGGATCAATCTTTTACAGGGTAAATCAGCTGCTGTGGGAGGACTCAAAGAGAATATTCTGAAATATACATTAAATACAGCAGTAGTTGCCTTAGGAGTATCTCTAGTTGTAACTCTTGTAGGGACGATGTCTGGATATGCCATATCTAGGATGAATTTCAGGTATAGAAAACACTTCTTATTATTGATTTTGCTCCTACATGCTTTTCCCGGATCTGTTCTTATAGTTGGAGTGTACTTTATATATAGGCTAATGTCTCCAATAGCTATGGGCTCCATAACGACATTTTCATTCTTCTATGTAATAATTGCTAGAGCCTCCTTAGAGATACCCATGGCTGTATGGCTTATGAAGGGATTCTTCGATCTTATTCCATGGGAGGTTGAATGGGCTGCATTAATTGACGGTGCATCAAGGCTTACTGTTTGGAGGAAAGTAATGCTTCCCTTAGTGAAGCCCGGTATTGCCGCTATACTGTTATTTGGCTTCTTAGCTGGATGGCAAGATCTAATTTATGTAAGAACATTTCTTGCCGAGAAAACGTTAGCGACATTCATAGAATATAATCTAGGGACTCTTGAATTTGCTGAAATGCCTCTTGTAGCTGCAGCTGCTACACTTTATCTTCTTCCAACAATAATATTTTTCATAACCTCGCAACAGCTCCTTCTAAAAGTTAGTTTAGCTGGTCTCAAGAGGTGATCAAGAATGGTCTCTATAAAGCTAGATCGTGTTACTAAGAGGTTTGGAAAAATTATTGCAGTGAACAATGTATCTCTTGAAATAGCTCATAAAGAATTTATGGCGCTTCTAGGACCCTCTGGAAGCGGTAAAAGCACTATATTGTATCTAATTGCAGGGATCTATAAACCAACGTCTGGAAGGATCTTTTTCGGCGATAAGGATGTAACAGAAATTCCACCTAAAGAAAGAAATGTTGGCCTAGTATTTCAGAATTGGGCGTTATATCCGCATATGAAAGTCTATGATAATATAGCCTTTCCGCTAAGGCTTAAGAAGGTGCCGGAGGATTATATTAGGAAGAAGGTTGTTGAAGTAACTAAAATGCTTCATATAGATCATTTGCTTGATCGATATCCATATCAGCTTAGTGGAGGTCAGCAACAACGTGTAGCTATTGCCCGTGCACTTGTTAAGGAACCATTGGTTTTATTGCTTGATGAGCCCTTAAGTAACCTTGATGCACTTCTAAGAATATACGTTAGAGCGGAACTTAAAAAACTACAGAAAAAACTAGGTATAACAACTATCTACGTAACACATGACCAAGCTGAGGCGCTTGCAATGGCTGACCGTATAGCTGTTATTAATGAGGGTAAAATATTACAAGTAGGCGATCCAGAAACAGTTTATAATAGACCAAGTTGTAAGTTTGTAGGAGGTTTTCTAGGCAGTCCTCCCATGAACTTTATTGAGGCTGGCTTAGAATATGCTAATGGCGATGTTTACATGATCATTGATGATAACAAGATTAGGGTTCCAAGACAATATATAGAGATAATTAATAAGCTAAGACCTGATAAGGTCATTATAGGATTTAGGCCTGAGGATACTGTGTTAGTAAGGAAGGAGAGGGACATTATAAATAGAACATGTTTTTATGGAGAGGTTTATGCCGTCGAACCCTTGGGTAGAGAATATATTATAACTATATCAATAAACGCTAAATTAATCAAGGCTATTGTACCAAGAGATCAAGTATTTATCAGTGGTGAAAAGACGGTAGTATGTCCTCTTGAAGAGAAAATAGTATTGTTTGATGTAAAAACTGAAAAGGCTTTGGAGCTCCTTATATAGATTTTATGGGGCTAGTGCTATTACAAGTATGGCTAGTGTAATTATTGATGCTATATGTCCTATCACAGGCTTTTTCGATAATTCATAAGCTATTCTACCGCCATCAGTTATGAATAATGGTACAATATTAATTATTCCTAGGCTTAAGTTAACTATTTGTATCCAAATAAATATGTTCATAAGTATTAATGAATTTTGCACACCCAAATAATTTACTAGTGCCATGCTTGGCATTTGGGTTATATAAATACCTATTCTTTCACCCATAGGTTTAGTTATATTAAATAATCTTATATCTCCATCGGGTAATATGATCTTCATTGTGAAAACTGTTGTCTTATTAATATCGGCTACAACCCGGAGATTATCAAATGTAGCTGGTTCACCATTTATTTCAAGTATTAGGGAGTTTGGAACTAAACCATATTTCTCAGCAATACTTCCATTAGCTATATCAGTTATCACAAGTCCATAGGGGCTCACAATAAATGCCAAAACACCAATCATAACTAATGCTAGTAATATATTGGCAGCTGGTCCAGCCATTAATGTTAGCGTCTTAGCCTTTAAACTAGCTTTTGGAAACTCTTCCTCATCTATTTCAGTAAAAGCTATTGGCAGGAAGAATATTATTGCAAAACCTATTCCTTTTACAGGAATATTATTTGATACAGCTGTAAATGCATGGGCAAGTTCATGTATTGCGGCCGCTATAACTATTGCTATTGAGAAGTATAGTAAGCTCACGCCAGTAATGTTTATGCCAGGTATCAATAGGGTTGGGCCTCTAAACCCAGCTACGTTTATGAACCCTAGTTTAACCAGTAATGTATATCCCATTGTGGCATAGAATATGTAGACACCATATAATGACAATGGTACGCTTAGATAACTTAGTTTCCTATATATACTTCTTGCCTTAGGACTATACTTCCTCCTATAGACAAGGACTATTCCATAGTATAACTTAAAACCCCTGGACTCAAATAGATCTTTTTTGGCCAAGTAAATTATGTTAAGGAATGCCCAGAAACTAAGTACTGCTACTAGAAACGATAGTATATCTCCATTCATATACTAGATACACCCTCCATTCTCTCTAATATAGGATAAATGTAGATTAAAAGTGGTTTAAATATAGAACTATAGCATGGTATCAAATGTAGATGTTGATGACAGATGGTTAGGGAGAAGATTAGGAGGGTTCCAGAGTATAAGGAGGTAGTCTATAGTGAGAGACATTGGAGAATACTTTATCAACTTAGAAAAGAGGCCATAGAAATTCTTAAAGTACTTGCTAAGGCGGGTGTAATAGCATATGTTCATGGAAGTATTGCTAGGGGGGATGTTTGGGAAGGTAGTGATGTAGATGTATTCATACCATATTATACGCCAAGCTATAGATTGGAATATATGCTTGAGACATCAGGCTATACTATAAAGGCTAGATTTATCGTAGTAGCAACACCATCAAGCACTCCTAAAGCATACATAGTATTAGATGACCTTGAGAAACGAGTTGTGAGCTTTCCTTTAGCTAAGTTACAGACCAGAGAATATGAATTCTATAAATTTAGTGGTCTCCTAGATCTAAATGGCTTGCTTCAGGGTAAGAGAGTCACTGGTGTAGATAAGCGTCTAGTACTGATAGAGCCTACTGAGAGAGGTCATAGAGAATCACCAGTGATTGGATATGAAGATCGTGTAGCAGAGCTCCTAGGTATAAGTATCGATACCGTTCTTGAAAGAGTTAGAGTTCTGAGTCGGAGGGATCGTGTTGGTAGGACTGGAGTGTTTGTAAAATATGTACTTGGACCTGATGAGTCTTTTGAGGACGCGTTACAGTCTATTGCTAGGAATAATCCGTGGGTTAGGAGGGTTCTTCGTGAAAGAGGGTTCTAGAAGTATATACTATACATTAAGGACAGGCTATATTATAGGATCGCTTCCTATAGGCTGTAGATATTGTTTACTTGGTGCTAAAGCTGTAGTATTCATAACTGGGAAGTGTCTTGACTATTGCTGGTACTGTCCTATATCCAGAGGGAAGTTTGGTAAGGATGTTATGTTTGTTAATGAGAGAAGGGTTTACTCTCTTGACGATATAATTGATGAAATATATAGAATTGGTGGATTAGGTGCTAGCATAACTGGGGGAGATCCTATCCTAGTACTTGACAGGACATATAATGTAGTATCAATGCTTAAAAAAGAGTTTGGAAAAGAATTCCATATTCACTTGTACACAAGTGGTAAATTTATAGACAGAGGGGTCCTTGAGATACTGGAGTCTAGTGGTCTCGATGAAATAAGATTCCATGTATATACCATGGATTTGATAGATCGTGTTAAGCTTGCTCTAGACTATGATGTGGATGTTGGAGTTGAACTGCCATTTATACCATTAAAGCAGTATATTGAGTATTTGAGGAATATTCTCTACATACTTGATGATATTGGTGTTAAGTTCCTTAATTTAAATGAGTTTGAAGTTTCAGAAACAAATATTGAGAATGTAATTCTTCATGGACTAACGCCGAAAGGAATTACTGTTGAGGGTGCAGAGAAAAAGGCCTTGGAATTCATAAAATGGGCTGCAGAGAATACTAGAGACATAGCTATTCATTACTGTACCGTAGAGTTTAAGGATAATATTCAATTTAGGCTTCGCATGCTGCGTAAGGCAGTAAATACTATGGGACTGCATGAGATCCCTACTAGGGATGGGACTTTAATATCAATAGAAGTTATTGAAGACTATACATCTAATCAGTATATTATAAAACTTAATGATAGGAAATTCGTTATGCCGGAAAAAGCCCATATGCTTCGTGGATCTGGTTCGCAAGTTATTATTAGGGAATATTACCCTGATCAATCCAATAAACCAATAAATATTAGGGAAATAATTTATTGATTCTTATTCCTTAGATATTCCAATGGAAATCTTAGGATAGCTATAACGCCTCCAAGACCTATAACTTGTTTCTCAACCTGGGAATCATAAGGCGCAATTATTATCTCTGCCCTTCTCCTGGCTGCTTCATCAAGTATTTTCTCTAATCTTTTCCTATCCTCATATTGTCTAAACATGCTTTCAGCAATGACAAGTTTTGACACAGCATTATTCTTTACGGCTTCTTCAACCTCATTAATACCATATGCTATATAAGAATCATTTGTTGACAATAGCCTCATAAATTCCTCAACAATATTCTGTGCTTTAACAACTTCAAGATCCCTAAGTATATCTCTTATAATATCTCTCTTACTAAGCTCTTGTACCCCAGGCCATCCACCCATGGATACACTATCATAATAGATCCTTATCTCACTTGGAATCACTTCCTTCAATAGTTCTCCAAGTCTATGCTTTATATATCCTGGGCTACCAATGACTATGGCTTCTATTTTCTCTCTAGAAACAATATTCGTTACATAGTCTACAATACTCTTTAAATAATTACTTAATTCTGTATCAAAACTCTCACTATCCTTGCCAGGAAGCCGTGAACTCCCCTCATATACTATATTAAGTCCTTGATGAGACATAATAGCTATAGCTACATCATCATAGTCTAATGCTATAAGTAATATTTTTGCCCTAGACTTACCAGCCTCTTCGATCTTTTTAAGCATGTAGCTAGGCCATTTATCCTTATAAATAGTTACTAATGTACCAGTATCTATGTTAAGCGTATGGTAGTGACCTTTCACACCAAACTTCTCAGGACCTTCAACGACTATCCCTCTAATTCTAAGCCTATTGGTAAATGGCTGGAATTCTAAATGGGTAACCCTAATAGCTAGGGTCATTGGTACCCTTCTGCTTCCTCCACCCTTGTCAAATTTTATTTCACGACTTGTTTTGGCAATGACTATATCTCCTTCAGAGACTATGTTATAGAGTAACCATAGATCATCGGTTGTTTCTGGGATAATTTTTACATAGCCCTTCTTAAGATCCTTTTCAACTATTCTCATCTAGATCCTCGCTCACCACTTTTTATCTACTATCAATAATATTAGTATCCTAATATATTACATGTATTTAGGGAATACAAGAATATGATTAGGACTCATGTATTTACTAGGGAGGTTGATCCAAAAGATCTACCTAGAGTATACGAGATCGAGAAATTATCCTTTGAAAAACATGCCTATCCATTTGAGATATTTCTTATATACTATTTTTTATTTAGAGAATTATTTCTTGTTGCTGAATTCATGGGCCACGTTACAGGGTATATTATGGGTTCTATTGAGAAAAGAAAGGGTTTAAGAGGACATATACTATCTATTGCTGTGCATCCGATGTATCGTGGATACGGTATTGGTAAGAAGCTAATGTTCGAGTTGGAGAAGAGGTTTAAGGCTAGGGGTGTTAGCCGTGTTTACCTTGAAGTTAGTGTTGATAATACTATTGCATTGAACATGTACCGTAAACTTGGTTATACTGTTAGAGCTATGATTAGGGGGTATTATGAGGACAGCGATGCATATATCATGGAGAAGATCATATAGTCCATAAGACTTATACAGATATTAGCCTATATATTATACTTGGTGCACTGATATTGTCTAGTGTTGATAAGATCGAGTTCTACTTGTTAGATATAACGTATGAAGTACGTGGTAATGAGCCGCATATTATCATATGGGCTGCCTTACGTGATGGACGTCGAGCTCTTCTAAGGGATCGTAGGTTTAGGCCCTACTTCTATGCAATATTAAGTGATGAAGTTGATCCTAAAAGTATTATTCCCAAGATAAAAGCTTTGTCGAAACCACGTTCACCAATAATTGGTGTTGAAGTTGTTGATAAGAAATATTTTGGTAAACCTGTTAAGGCATTAAAGATAACTACGGTGATCCCTGAATATGTTAGAGAGTATAGAGATGTAGTTGGTAGATTAAATGGTGTTAAGGAGGTTATTGAGGCAGATATCAGGTTCTCCATGAGATACATTATAGATCATGATCTACATCCTTGTCAATGGCACGTGGCTGAGGTTAAGAAGGCAAAAAAGAACCCTATATATCGTGTTGATGAGGAATATGAGATTGTTGGAACGATTAAGCCTTTAGAGGATTCAAGTCCGCCATCTAATCTTAGGATAATAGCATTTGATATTGAGGTGTATTCTGAGGGCACTCCTAAGCCACAACGTGATCCTGTTATTATAATATCTATAATGAATGATAAGGGTGAACTTATACAGTTTCAGGCAAAGGATAAGGATGATCGTGAGGTTATTACGAAGTTTATAGAGTATGTAAGATCTTATGATCCAGACATTATAACAGGGTATAATAGTAACAAATTTGACTGGCCCTATTTAAGAGATAGATCTAAGTATCTAGGTATAAAACTTGATGTTGGTAGAAGGCTTGATAGTGAACCAGCTACAAGCACCTACGGACATATATCATTAGCTGGTAGATTAAACGTTGATCTATATGATTTTGCTGAAGAATTACCTGAGGTTAAAGTTAAGACTCTTGAAAATGTTGCCGATTACTTAGGTGTTATGAAGAAGGATGAAAGGATAATTATTGATTATTTAGATATGCCAAGGTACTGGGATGATCCTAAGCTTAGAAAGAAATTCTTAGAATATGCTGCTCAAGATGCTATATCAACTTATGGATTGGGCGAAAAATTCCTACCATTTGCTATGCAACTCTCAAGTATAACTGGTTTACCATTAGATCAGGTGGGTGCTGCTAGTGTTGGTTTTAGGCTTGAATGGTATTTGATGAGGGAGGCTTATAGATATGGTGAGCTTGTACCTAATCGTGTTGAGAGACCCTATGAGAGTTATAAAGGAGCTGTTGTACTTAAGCCTAAGAAGGGTATTCACGAGAATATAGCTGTTCTAGACTTCTCAAGTATGTATCCAAGTATAATGATAAAGTATAACATTGGCCCAGACACCTTTGATCCCTATGAATGTAGTCCAGAAACACATAATATTGCCCCAGAAGTTAGGCATTGTTTCCGTAAAGTTCCCGACGGATTCTTCCGTAGAGTTTTGGCTACACTGATAAGGCTTAGAAAGATCGTTAGGAATGAGATGAAGAAGTATCCAGTTGATAGTCCAGAGTATAGGATATTATATGAAAGACAGAGAGCATTAAAGATACTGGCTAATGCATCCTATGGATATATGGGGTGGGTTGGTGCACGATGGTATTGCAAACAATGTGCCGAAGCAGTTACTGCATGGGGTAGACAAACAATTATGAAAGCTGTTGAGAAAACTAGACAACTAGGTCTTGATATAATATATGGAGATACAGATTCACTTTTTGTAACATATGATGAGGCAAAGATTAAGAAGCTTATAGAGTATGTTGAAAAAGTATTAGGCTTTGATATAAAGATCGATAAGATCTATAGAAGAGTATTCTTTACCGAGGCTAAGAAAAGATATGTAGGATTACTCACGGATGGAAGGATCGATATTGTTGGTTTCGAGGCAGTACGTGGAGACTGGGCCGAAATTGCTAAAGAAGTTCAGGAGAAAGTTGTTGAAATACTTCTTAAAGAAATGAGTACAGATAAAGCCGTTGATTACGTTAGGAAGGTGGTATCAGATCTCAAAGCTGGGAAGATACCCTTAGAGAAACTAGTGTTATGGAAGACACTTACTAAACGTATTGAAGAATATGGTGTTGAGGCCCCGCATGTGGTTGCTGCTAAGAAATTATTGCGGGAAGGTATAAAGGTTGAAGTAGGCGATAAAGTAGGCTATGTTGTTATTAAAGGTTCAGGCAAGATTTCATCAAGAGTAGAACCCTATATGCTTATAAAGGATCCAGGTATAGTTGATCCAAACTATTACATTGACAGACAAATTGTACCTGCAGCCCTACGTGTACTACAATACTTCGGTGTAACAGAGCAACAACTAAAGAGTGTAGCATCTGGTCAGAAAAGTCTCTTTGACTACTTTATTAAAAAGAGATAGTTTTAGATTATATCATTAATTGTTAGTACGAGAATTTCAGGAGGTTTATACTGTATATTGCCCAGTTTAGTGCCTACTATGACTCTTATGTTCTTATCTTTGGACTTATCAAGAAGTCTTTGTGTAACAATCCCGTCAAATACTATAGCATGAACTTTTCCCTCTTCAATTCTTTCGATTTTTTCAACAAGGTTTCTTACTGGTAACTGCTCTATCTTATTCCATTCCTTATCATATAAAATAGCTTCTAAAGTACCGTATAATGATTTTGCATCATTAACTATGTTTGAGGGTATAGTCAATATTTCTTCTATCTCCTTAGGCTTCTCTATTAATGGCTTCGGAGGAGCAATAGCTTTTTCCCTTGGCTTTCGGGCTTCAATGTGTTTGGGTAAGTGTTTCTTTTTACTTATATATTCATGTACAGGTATGGCCTTACCCAGCGCTTCTTCAATTTCTCTACCTGTTAGTTCCTCAACTTCTTTATCCGGTGGTGCTCTAGCTATATAATCTATCTTTAGATCGCTCTTAAGGAGTTCTTTAAGTATAAGATTCCCTGCATGATCGCCGTCAAGGAATACTATTACCCTCTTCTTTCTCTTTGCTAACTCTCTAACTGTTTTTGGAACTTCAGGCTTAGCTCCTCCAATTGCTATAACATTACGGTATCCATATCTAAGAAGATTAATTACATCAGCTCTACCTTCAACAATAATTAATTCATCACTAGTATCTACATCAGGGCCTGCTGGTAATTGTTCTGGGCCATACTTTATTACTTCAGCTGGTTTAAGAACGCTCTCGATCTCTTGTATTATTTCTTTTATATCAGGGCTTTTCTGTCTACTCCATATAGACAGTATCTCCTTAGCTCTCTCAACAATCTTTTTTATTTTTTCAAGTCTAACATCAATGATATCAATCACTTCAAGCTTAGCATTATATGGTCCGACTTTATCAACGACTTCAATCATTGCGGCAACAAGTGCTGTTTCAACGCGATCAAGATTGCTGGGTATTATCACTTCTCCGACGGACTTGTTACCATGTACTTTTAAGTCTACATGAATACGTCCTATTCTTCCCTTATCTTGAAGCTTTCTAAGATCAAATTGATCTCCTAGCAAACCCTCTGTTTGACCAAATATTGCTCCTATAACATCCGGTTTTTCAACTATACCATCAACATGGATTTTTGCCTTAATCAAATATTTTGGCATATCTTAATCACCTATGTAATTAATTATTAGATCGTAATGAGTATTATGGTGGTATTATCCATGGTTATTCCTACTATGCCCTCCCCCATATTTGAGGTAAAGTCTTTATCTAGTAAAAACTACTATACTTTGTTCTACTTTTTATACATATTCTACGATAGACAGATAAATTGTTTTGAAGGAGTTATCTAGTGATCTTTGCCTTTAATAGTATATTTAAGAACTTCCTTGCCTCCTTGTCGCTGAATAATTTCTCCCTGATAGGCTTTAGAAATTCTATCAAGGCTTCCGCAGTGGCATTCTTTAGATCGAGAGGGTGTATCTTGCCTTCACTATATAACTTAGCTAACTCATCAAAACTATATACATCGATGGGACCGCCGTACTTAGCTGGTCTATCGATATGTAATGTGAATTTTTTCCCAGTAAACAATAGAAGTTTATTGATCTGTACGATCGGATTGACCTCTATCTCTTTAGGTGGGCAATAGGCCTTTTTTATCTTTATTCTAATTTCCTCGGGGGAATCGTGTACAAATATAGCTGTTTCAGGTTTACTCTTACTCATTTTAATATCGGCTAGTAATTCATCTTTTTCAATACTAGTTACATCCATTCTTTTACCAGGACCTTTAAGTCCTACAAGTAATGGTGTATGTATAGCCACTACTTTCTTCCAATCTTGTTTTTCAGCAATATCTCTCTGCAACATATGTGCTTTCCTTTGATCAGTGCCTCCAAGGGCGATGTCTAGATCTAGGTAAAATATATCAGATACTTGCATCAACGGGTAAATAAGCTTTGAGAAATCAGCTTCTGCTTCACTCTCTTTCCTACCCATAATAGTTAATGCTCTCTTAACACGAGCTAATGTAACATTCTTACTAGTCCGAATGAGAATTTCCCAATACCTCTTATCGCTAGCTAGCTCTTCTGCATCGATAAATTTTATCCTACTAGTATCTATTCCATAACCTTCCATAACCTTTTGGACAAGTCTTGCAGAGTATCTTATAAGTTCTAGGTCTCCTCCAAGCTTATCATTAATATATGCGTGCCATGTAGCTTCAAGAATATACATTTCAATACCAGCATCAAGGAAATCTCTAACTTTACCAATCCATATAAGCCATCCAATATGAACTAAACCACTAGGTTCAAAACCAAGATATGCCTTAGGATGCTCCTTGGTTTCTAGAAGCTCCTTGAGCTCCTTAACAGTAATTATTTCAGCAGTATTCCTAGTTATTAGCCTAAGCCTTTCCTCTACATCCAATACAATACACCATCCATGTATTAACTAGTATCTAGAAAACAAGAATGATCACATTTAAGGATTTCCATAGATATGTTAAAAAACAAATATTTTTACTAGGAACCCCCTCTGGGGCTGTCCCCCACTACTAACACCCGTGGTCATTGAAGCCCTTCTTGATCGGCTCACCTACCACGGGCTCTCTCTAGTGGGAGCGGGGCTGCTTCCCCGGGGGCTTCTCTACGGATATTCTAGTTTTTCACCTGGTTTTAGTATTACTACTTTCGTACTTGTCTTTTTCTCTACAAGCTCTTTGAACCGTGCCGGATCAGCTCTTATTGGTGGGAAGGTATTGTAGTGCATGGGTATTGCTATCTTTGGATTTAAGAGTTCAACAGCTTTTACAGCTTCTTCTATTCCCATTGTGAAATGACCACCTATAGGTAATAATGCTATGTCTGGACCATATAGTTCATGTATAAACTGCATTTCTGCAAATAGACCAGTATCTCCTGCATGATATACTTTTACATCAGTTCCTCCTATAACTACTCCAATAGGATTACCATGTTCTGAGCTATGGATCGCAGGAGTTAATACAACAAATAAATCATTGACTTTAACTCTACCTCCAACATTAGCACCGACAACACGTAGTCCCTTCTTTTCTAGTTCAACAGCTAAATCATATATTGTTATAACTGTTGCCCCCGTCTTCTTAGCAATAGGTACAGTTTCCCCTAAATGATCTCCATGATCATGAGTAACAATAATATAGTCTATTTTTTCTACCTTTCCAATATAATTATTAAGATCTATTGGCGACAATGGATTTGTAAGCCATGGATCAATCAATATGGTTTTCATCACGCCATCTAGTCCCCTAAGCCTTAATTCAAAAGCTGCATGTCCTAAATATCTTATAACAGTCATTTACAGTACCCCCATAACTCTTACTAGAAGTTATTATAAAGGTATAGCTTATAATATTTAACTAATAGCTAGTTCACTTTCCGATTAACAATTTTGGAGGGTCTAAGGCAATGATTGATGAGGATATTGTTAAGATGTATTTAAAAGCTGGGGAAATAGCTAAACGAGTTAGAGAAGAGGCTTTATCTAAAGCTAAACCTGGCATAAAATTACTTGATCTAGCCATTTTTATTGAGAATAGAATTAAAGAACTTGGAGGAGAGCCCGCTTTTCCAGTAAATTTATCGGTTAACCATATAGCAGCTCATTATACTCCAGTACTCGATGACAAACAAATATTGTCTGATAATGATGTACTTAAAATCGATATAGGTGTACATGTTAATGGCTATATCGCTGATACAGCTGCAACAATATCATTTAATCCAGCTTATGAACCCCTTCTTGAAGCTAGTAGAACTGCGTTGGAGAAAGCACTTGAGATTATTAAGCCTGGTATAAGAGCTAATGAGATTGGTAAAATTATTGAAGAAACAATAAAATCCTTTGGCTATAAACCAATAAAGAACTTAACAGGACATAGCATGGATCAATACATAATACATTCTGGTTATACTGTACCTAATTACTACGACAGGTTTGTTAGATGGAAATTTCAGGAAGGTGCTTATGCAATAGAACCATTTGCAACAACAGGTGTTGGAATGGTTAAAGAAGGAAACATCGCTACCATATTCTCTCTGAAAAAAGTTCGAGGAAGACTTTCCGGTATTGAGAAGAGAGTTATTGATGGCATTTGGAAAACCAGGAGGATGCTTCCATTCTGTGAACGATGGCTTATTAGTTATTCTAGATCTATTGAAGGTGTGAGAAATATACTGAAAAGTTTGATTAAAAAGAAAATTCTACATGTATACCCTATTCTTGTTGAGAGAGCAAATGGTCTTGTTAGCCAGTTTGAACACACTATACTAATTACTGGCAAAGACATTATTGTGACAACTCGATGAAATAATTTAAAATAAATCATGCTCTCTCTAGATCATTTATTGTATTGTTACAGTACAATATTTTAGCCTCTAAGTAGGTATTTTTCTAGCGAAGTATGAAGTGAATGGTACAGAATGGGTTGAACTGTAATGGCTGATTGGACAGACTATATTGGCCAATTAATATTTATTATATTCTTTATACTTATATTTACAGGTGTTAATCAACGTGTACAGATGAAAATATGGTCTTATGATATAAGGAATAAGCTTAACATAATAAAGTCCTATGTTGATGATGGTAGAAAACGTGTTGCAACAGCTATGAAGAAACTAGGTATTCGTGAGCCCGATCCTATAATTATGAGATACCTGGACTTCTTTATCATAAGTCCCGTTGATATAGAGCCTACCGATATTATACGTAGACTAGACCATTTACTCACTACTCGTGAAAAAGTCTATAAAGACTCATTAGCCCGTGTCTTACCTGGTACTGGTAAGTATGAGAGGAGTCTTTTAGAATCATCATTAGAGATTATTGGTGCATTAAACTTCGTATACAAAGTTATTAGGCACTATCTATTGCTTGGAGAAAAACATAATAATTGGATACTCATTATGCAACTTGAATTCATGATGCCTGAGATCATGAGAATGGTTGAAACATATCATAAGGCATTAGATTCATTTATGACTGGCAGACCCGTCGGTGATTCTGCCGGTGCTCTTGTTGCGTATCGGATTATGGAGAAGGGTAAGGTTGTTTCAAAGAGGCTTATAGATGATACACTTGTAGCTGAAGTTAGGCATATGAATAGGAGAATATATGTAATTAAAGCTGAAGGACCCGGCTCTAATGTTGGTAAGCCTGGTAGGGTATTGGCTAGACTTGTTGAAGAGCTTAATGGAAACATTGATTTGATAATAACTGTTGATGCAGCATTAAAGCTTGAAGGTGAAGAGAATGGTGAAATTGCAGAGGGTGTTGGTGCAGCTATAGGTGATCCTGGTCCTGAAAAGATTGCTATTGAGAGAGCGGCCTCGAAATACAATATACCTTTGAGAGCAATAGCTATAAAGATGGGTTTAAAAGAGGCATTGCATACTATGAGGAAGGAGATCTTTGATGCTGTTGAGAGAGCTGTAGAATATGTAGAGAAACTAATAGAAGAACATACGAGTGAAAACTCGACTGTTATAGTTGCGGGAATAGGTAATTCAATAGGTGTTGCACAATGAATGGTATAGACTATAACCTCATAGTAATTATAGTATTGCTTACTGTAACAATACTCTTCATACAACTACTATTAGAGACTAGAAGGAAGCCCAGAGAACCTAAAACAGTAACACGAACACTACTAAAATGTACAGCATGCAGAGAAACCATAGAGACAAATTATGAACCAGGAGACTTCATAGGCTTAATAAAAGGACAATGTAAAAAATGTAATTCACCACTAAAAGTAACAGCAATATATGATGTAGAAATCCCCGAGAAATAAGAAAAACTTAAAAACACCCAAAAACACCCAATAATAACTGGCGGCCCGACCCGGCCATAGTGGCCGGGCAACACCCGGGCTCATATCGAACCCGGAAGTTAAGCCGGCCACGTTGGGGCTGGCCGTGAGGTCCGAGAGGCCTCGCAGCCGCCTCAAGCTGGGATCGGGCCGCC
>CAZVWZ010000007.1:24093-27917 GCA_964631195.1 uncultured Desulfurococcaceae archaeon | reverse complement strand
TATTTGCCTTAAGCTTGATTATTTTAATAGTAATCGGTATTACTGATGTGATCGATTATGCCACCTTTTAGACGAGTTCTTGTAACAGGCCCTCCACTTAACGGTAGGGATGAATATTTAGAGAAGGTTGTTGAAAAACTTAAGAGTCTTGGAATAATAACAAGGATTTACAAAGTATTTGATTATATGAGGATCGCTGGTAAGCAGCTTGGCCATCCAAATATTACCAAGGATAATATCCTTGACTTGCCCGAGCCTTTATTACGAGAGCTAAGGGCTAAAGCGCTAAGTTTGATAGATGATGAAATACGTGATGACAGATATACCATGGTTCATATTATTTCAACGCCAAATGTATTTATTATAAGGCCTCATGGCCTAATAACTACTCCAATAACTTATGGTATAGACTATGATCTTGTTGAGACATATATAGATCCCGACATTGTTGTAGTAGCTCTAGACGATCTTGTAAAGGTCAGGGAAAGGATTAAGAGAGATCCAGTTTGGAATAAGAGGATTGTAAATCCAAGTCTTGAACTTGTAGCTAATTGGAGGCAAGAAGCTATTAATAATGCTCTTAGGATTATGAAGCTATACTATGAGAGAACTGGTAAACATTTAAGAGTAATACAATTCTCAGTAAATCATCCTCCAGAGATCATGGCTGAGCTAATAAGGAATGTTAAGCCTAGAATTTATATGAGTTATAATATGACTGGATTGCCTGTGGAAAGCTTTAATGACGTTATGAGATTTTATAACAAATTATCAAACTACTTTGTAGCATTTGATCCTGGAACAATAAAGGATTGGGAAATCATTAGCGGCTATGACGAGATTCTTGAAAGTGGGAAAAAGGAGTATGTTGTAGAAGCATATGGACAGAAATATGTATTGAGTATAGAAGAGATCGAAAGAGCAATTGATCTTATAAGAGCTCAAGTTGTATCACGTGATTTTAACTATGTACATAATGCTGACGCTATAGTTGTTTATCACCATGCTCCATATCCATCCCATGGTGTCATGGCAGAGGTTATTGAAGCTTCTAGAATTGGAAGGCCGGTATACGTTTTGTATCCATATATGAAGAGACTTAGTCCATTCTTTGAACACTATGTATATAGTTCATATCGTGGAGAAGAAAGAATTGTATCCTATAGAAATTATCCAGTAAAGGATATTGAGGAACTTGAGAATATATTAATAAATAAAATGGTTAATGATGCATGTAGTAATCGATGGACTACATGGAGCCCTGAAAGAGAATATTTTGAACAATACTGTACATAGTTACTGAAAATTAGACATGTTGTTTAATATACATTAGGTCTTCTAAACTTAGCCTCCAACCCATAGAACCAATTATTTCAATTAAATGATCCATCTTCTCTGCCTTAGGAATAGCAATTACTCTTGGATGAGATATTATATAATTTAAAGCAATCTGAATAGGAGTTCCATTATTTTTCTACTTAGTTCCTTTAAAACCCGTAAATGCCTTACATGACCTTTCTCTAATGGAGTATATGCCTGTATAGTTATGTTCTTTTTGATATAGTATGGCAATAAATATTCTTCAATACTTCTTTCAAGAACACTATAATGAACTTGATTAACGACGATCTCTGCCTTTCTAGTATAACTAATGGCTTTCTCAAGATCTATTAAATCGAAATTACTTACACCAATATATCTAGATAGACCATTGAGGTAAATTATTTCAAAATTCCTTATTTGGATTTCTATAGGTAATGATGGGTTGGGCCAATGGATAAGAAAAAGATCTACGTAACTAACATTAAGTCTCCTCAAACTAGATCTTGCAGCTTTTAAAACTTCATTTTGTGAGACTAAATGATGTGGAAGCATTTTTGTTGTAATAAATACATTTTCTCTACCAATATAATCTATTAATTTTCCAACAAATTCCTCTGCCTTACCATTATCATACATTTCAGCAGTATCAATATTATCTATACCATGTTCGAGAGCGTAAGAATATGTTTTAAAAGCCCTATTATAGTCTCTAATGGCCCAAGTGCCTAGGCCTATTGCAGATATGTATTCACCTGTTTTCCCTATCTCTTTCTTATCGTTGTAATCTATTTCAAAAATATTAATCACTAGATTTATATTAGTAGGATTCATATAACTAATACACATTTAATCATGTTTCTGTTCATAGATACATTTTTAGTATAAGAATAACCCAGTTATAATAGTTCTTATAGAATAATGGATATTAGTTTTACCTATAGAAAATTATTTTATCTTTATGCAGTAATCACATATTATAGACATAATAAGTGTGGCTTGTAATGGTGCTAACATTGAGTGTTCTAAAGACTAAGCCCAAATATAGACCCATATTTTATCCAGAACTCTGTAAGGGATGCGGAATATGTATAGATGTATGTCCAGTAAAGATGCTGGAATTTTCTCCAGAATTTAATGAGAAAGGCTATCATTATCCAAGGATTAAGGATGGAATGGAAGATAAATGTATTGGATGCCGGTTATGTGAAAGATATTGTCCTGACTTAGCAGTTTATGTCGAGGTGAAGAAAGAATGAGTAAACTCTTAAAACCAGGTACTTATTTTCTCGAAGGAAACATAGCATGTGCGGAGGCAGCATTACTTGCAGGATGCCGATTCTATGCCGGCTATCCAATAACGCCATCAAGTGAGCTAATGCATCATATGGCTCGTAGAATGCCGGAAGTAGGAGGAGTTTTTATCCAAGGAGAGGATGAGATAGCCTCTATAATGATGGCTTTAGGAGGATCTGCTGCAGGATTAAAGTCTATGACAGCAACTAGTGGTCCTGGATTATCTCTTATGCAAGAGAGTATTGGTTTAGCGGCTATGCTTGAATTACCAGTTGTTATTGTTGATATACAACGAGCAGGCCCGTCAACAGGTATACCTACGCTTATGGGTCAAGGAGATATTATGCAGGCTAAGTGGGGAAGTCATGGAGACTATGAAATAGTTGCTTACCTACCGTCTTCACCTCAGGAATTATTTGATATGACTATTGAAGCATTTAATACTGCAGAGGAGTACCGTGTACCAGTTATTGTTTTAGCTGATAAGATAATTGGACAAATGTATGGCAAGATAAGAGTGCCTGACTATTCAGAGATAAAGCTTGTTGAGAGAAGAAAACCAAGTATACCTCCTGAAAAATATATGGAATATTTACCGTATGATTCAAATGAATTGATACCATCTTTTGCTGCCGCTGGAGATGGTTATAGAATACATATGACGGGCTTAATGCATGATGATCGTGGATATCCGAATTTATCTCAAGAAGCGAGTTGGAAACTTGTTACTAGACTCGTGCGTAAAATTAGGGAAAATTCCAAAAAGATAGCTAAATGGGAAGAATATTGGCTAGAAGATGCAGAGTATGTAATTGTAGCATATGGTAGTGTCTCTGGACCAGTGAAATACGCTATCAAGAGAGCTAGAGATGAAGGATATAAAGTAGGATTATTTAGACTATTAACTGCTTGGCCTTTTCCAGGATGGAGAATACAAGAACTTGATTATAACAACACCATTAAGAAGTTTATTGTAATCGAGGTTAATATGGGACAAGTATACCGTATTGTAAAAGAATATGTAAGAAATGCTGAAGTTCTCCATGTGCCTAGTGCACCGGGTTATCTCCCTGAGCCTCAAAGAATTCTTTCTACGATTAAGAGCTTATGTAGGTGATAGAAGTGGTAAGGGCTCTCCCACCTGGATATAAGGATATAGAGCCATTAATCCGTATTGAGAGATTGCCCACTATATGGTGTCCAGCATG
>CAZVWZ010000007.1:2867-23993 GCA_964631195.1 uncultured Desulfurococcaceae archaeon | reverse complement strand
GCATCATATATTGCAAGATGGACTGTATTCCATGATATACAGCTTCTAAATTCTATATTGAAGGCATTTAAGACTAAAGGCTTCTCAGTAATTGAGGTATTAAATCCATGTACAGTCTTTAGTTATAGAAATAATATTGATATGCTAGAGCTAATTAGGTATTTCAGGACAAAATCTATCGTCAAACGCGATGTTAAATTCGAAGATCTAAGAATAGAATTGGGTAAACCGATAATTATAGGTGAATTCTTGCATAGAACAGATATACCAAGTTTTGAAGAAAAATACCTTGAGTTAAAAAAGAAGATAGGGGGTGGATAATTCATGTCTAGATATGAGTTTATAATTGCAGGTCTCGGTGGACACGGAATTATATTTATGGGCCGTGTACTCGGTTATGCAGCCATATTAGCTGGAAAAGACGCAGTTATGACAACATCTTATAGCCCTGCACAACGTGGCGGATGGTCTAAAGCATATGTTGTAGTATCTGATGAACCAGTTGCTTACCCACTAGTATCTGAAGCCGATGCTTTAGTTGCTACAACTCTTGAAATGCTGAAAAGTGAGATAAGATGGTTGAAGAAAGGAGGTATATTAATCGTTGACTCAGATTTAATAAGAGATCCTATGGTCTCTGAAGAAGAATATAGAATATATAAGGTACCTGCAAGAACAATCGCTAAAGAAGCATCCGGAAATGAGAGAACAGCTAATATGGTATTACTTGGAGCATTAGTTGGCTTAACAAGAATTGTAGAGCCTATACATGTAAAGGAGTCTATTAAAACCAGTGTTAGAAGAATGGAATTAATTGAGCCAAATATTAGATCCTTTATGACAGGATATAACACTGTTAAAGAAACAAAATAGTTTTTTCAAACTTTTTATAACTGCTTACAGGTTTCTCAGAATATCTCTCCATAAACACTCTTAGCCTTATATCCTATGACACGCAAATCTATAACTTTTCTAAGCGGATAATGACCTTCGATATAGAAGACAATAGGATAACTTGCGGGCTGTCTTGCTATGGTATACCTGCCAATATACTTCTCCGTATATAGGTACCTTACGATAGTGTTTTGAGGTAATATTTTTCTCAACATCTTCCTGTCTATTTCATCCATAATTCTTCTACGATATATCTCGTAAAGACTATGATGCTTCTTTAATAAATGTTCAACTTCGTCTTTTCTCAACCATAATGGTGTGTTCTCTAAAACAGTAACCTTACGAACATTTATCCTTCTGATCAATAAGCCTTCATTAAGTATCTTATATAAGTACTCAAGATTTATACGATATGTATCCCTTGACTCGCCTGGCAAGCCATACAGTAGATTTATCCCCGGAAGTAGTTCTGGTAACCCATTCCATCCTCTTTTAGAACCAACTCTATTTATTATTCTAATAGCCTCTAAAGCTTCATCCGGGTAAACCTTTAGATTATTATACTTTATAACCTTTGAATCGAAAGATTCAATGCCTATGGCTGCTACATCGCCAGACGTATGATACTTTATTATTATCTTTAAGGCTTCTAATGCTTCATCTTTATTATGTGCTATTGTTCCTGGATTAACATTATCTATGTGAAGAATCTTCAAGTTGATTGCAATAGATCTTATTCCATGAAATAATCTCCTCAATGCATTAACATTAGGCTTAGGAAACTCTATCTTCCCTGTATCATAAGCCATATAAGCAAGGATGTCGGGTTGCTTACCAATACGATAATGCATTGCACCAAAGCGATCTAGTGCCTCAATCTCCTTTAAAATACCCTCGATACTCCTATAGACAACCATGCTTGTTCTCGGCTCAATACAGAAGCTACATCCACCAGTTATATACCTTGGACAGCCACGAAACGTCTCAATTTCCACAATAAGATTCCATCCATAATTTGGATGCTGTTTAATAATCTTAGCACCATAATAAAATGACTTATTAGCAAGATCATAGTTTTGACGAACTTTTATAATAGGAGCCTTTTCCCATCCGTACTTTATGGCTTCATAAAAGAAGAATTCGGGATCTCCTGGTACTATGTATTCAAATAGTCTCTTAAGCCTTCTAATCGAGAAGGCTATAGTGCCTCCTCCAAGACCCATTCCAAACCGTGCAGCAGGTCCTATAAGTATTCTTATTTTTTCATCTAATAGCATCATTAGTCTTTCAAGTTCACCTATAGTTATCGGCTTACCGCCGAGATACCTTCCTGGAACCTCAGCGCCTGCTATAACTACAATTACATCGCATGTCTTTGCTATCTTCATGAATTTCTCTATATTTTGTCTAATCATGTCGATTGTAAAGTATTTGACATCGATGCTTTTATCAGCAAACCATATACTACCAGCTACAAGTCTTGGATAAGTATTAATGTATGGAGGTACACCTAAACCAGCTGGTTCATCAGTATATCCATCGATTATTACTACTCTTCTAATCATACTCTACCCTACTTGAAGGAATTTATATGTTATTTAGCTATTTAACTACCTTTCTTTGCGATCATCAATGCCTTCTTAGCTAGATAGAATGCTATAGGTATTAAGACTATTGCGAAAGCTATTGCTAATCCTAGTGCAAGATTATTTATGACCTGTGTTGTTGATGGGAACTCGCTGAATACTGCACTAACACCGATCATTAAGAAGATAAGAATAATTAAGAACTGCAGAAATGGAGCCAATTCTTTAAACTCAGGATGTTGATTAATAATTATTTTTAAGGCTGAATCCGCAATAAATACACCTATAGCAATAACTAAAGCTCCTACTATGAGCGGATATATGAGAGTACTCTGTAGATCTAATAGTTCAAGTGAAATAGTTACTACAACTGCAATTAGTCCAAGCAATATAAAGTTTTCAATGAGAACCGCCAGAGACGCATAACCTTCTGGAAATGCTTTCCTTAGGAAGCTGCCAATGTACTTAGCAAGTCCCAAAGCCAATATCACACCTATTGTTAAGACCGTTATACCTCCAATAAGGTAGGGTAAATAATTAGCTACTCTGGTGATAATAGTACCAGCTTCACCTGGTATAGCTAATAAGTCAACCGCTGCAACAATGGATATAGAAATGATAAATGCTTTAGTTAAGCCTCCAATGAGATCAGATAGATCAAGTCCTAGTTCTCTAATAGTTTTACCAACATCTGTCCTATCAAGTGGTTTTTCTACAAATTTTTGGATAATCTTATTGACTGCACTACCTATGAATTCGCCTGCAACATAACCTATAAGCACAACTATAATAGCACCTATAATGTTCGGTAATCTACTAATAATTTCATTCAAAACGCTAATCAAATCCTGCTGGAATTGATGAATAACATCTACCATAATCCACACCTACATTTTATTACTTTATTGAAGTTAATAAATAATCCCTTGTAAGATGTATTCTTATTTTAATTTACAATAATTTCTTTAAAGATAGTAAATCATTGATATTCATAAGATTTATATAATTCTTAGATACTCTATATTAATTTATAGAGAAGTTCCTGATCGATGAAGATGAGTGGAATAGCTTATCAAAATAAATACTAGAATAATCCAATAAATTAATAATCAATGTTATTAATGAAATAATATAGTAAAACACAGCTATAGTTCTATGTTGGCATGGACATTTCTTAGATCTTCTTCAGTTTTACCTAGTCTTCTCATGAGTTCAACAGATATTCCATCAAGAAATACAAGTAATGTATCTTCGAATAATGTACCCAATGGAGCTAATGGTTCATGGATTCCGAGGATCTGTCTAGCGAAATAATCTTCTTCACATGCTATTTTCGTTCTACCAGGCACAACAACTATTATGTCAGCTAATTTAGCTAAAGGACTGTCTGGATAACTAGTAACAGCTACGATTCTAGCACCTACATGCTTAGCTGCTTCAGCAGCTGTTACTATAAGCCTTGTTCTGCCTGAACCAGATAATGCTATTACTAGATCGTTTTCCCTTATCCTAGGTATAATGGTTTCTCCTAGAACAGCTACTTGGTAACCTAGATGGAGAAGCCTCATAGCAAATGCTTTACCAACAAGACCTGTTCTCCCTGCACCCATTATTAATAGACGTGCCCTACGCTCATAAGCATCAACTAATTCTTCAACCATTTTGTTCGCCTGATTATCATCAATTAGATCAATAGATTTACGTATAAATTCACTTATTTCAAGCATAGTTGCCCTAATAAGTCCTGAAACCATATCTTAAACACCATAGAAATGTAGTGGAGAAGATATATTTATGGATTATCATAATGATTTATGGTTTATAAAAAAGTTAATGGGTAATTAAAATCCGATTTATGTCCTTTTGGCAAACCATCCTACTAAGAATCCTATGATTAACAATATTATAGCCACTACAATTGTCATTGTCCAATCAGTAACTGGCACTTCCTCAGTAACAGTTGTTGGCACTGTCGTAGTCTCTGTTGTTGTCTCAGTTGTAGTCTCTGTAGCAGTCTCAGTCGTAGTCTCAGTTACTGTTTCGGTAACGGTCTCGGTAACTGTTGTAGTAAATGTAGGTGGTGCAGCAATAGAGAATAGCGATACTTTGGCAAATGCAGCTGGTTCTGTAGTATAGCTTGTTAACATGTCGTACTGTTCATCAGCTGTTGGAGCAAGCAAGTCAATAACTCTAGGAGCAACTCCTGCCAGAATAGCATTAGCATCACCGCCTCCAAAATTCCAATCTGTTGAATCACCTGGCACTACATCCCTAACCTTTGATGGACCGAATCCATCGTATCCTAATACAAGGACAGCATATCTCCAATTAGCAATATTCTCTACATCGGGTAGAACAGATGTATCAATAAATGCTAATATGATATTATTTTCTTGATCAGCAGAAACTACTAAGGCTCCGTCTTGGACGATATAGCTGCCATTAGCATAGTATATTGCTGCTTTCTGTCCAATAGGCACCGGTTCAGTATCCCATCCAGGTGTAAGCATTATAGCGAAGTGCCATCCATCTTCGATCTCTACATTTGCTCCAATTGTTGTATGGTTAACCGGTAGATCTTCACGTGTCGTCAATATATAGATTTGTACGAATTGTAGAGAGAATCCATTAGGTCCATTCCATGGATTGTCGCCAAGATTCTTTAATTGTGTCTTAAATACTAATACACCGTCAGCTGTACCTACCTCAAATTTCAATAGATCAAATGCTCCTTCTACAAAATCAATACTTGTTGGATAAGTATATGTACCTGGACCATTATCGTCTCCCTCAGGATCATCCATTTCAAACACTGTTGTTGAAACTATTCTTTGGCTGACAACAGAGGCTAGCCATAGAATCATGTTCCTAACATACTTTGGACCATCAAGGGGCACTCCATAGTATTCCCTCGAATATCCGGGCTCATAGTCACCATATGGACTCTCACCACTAGCTACGATAACTGTATTTGTATCATTCCAATACTCAGCACCAACGAAGAGATACCTCCTTTGTACATTAACATAGTCCGGGTAATACAGTATCCCCCAAGGTTCCTCATTCTCACTATAATAGGCAGTTTCGAATGTCCACACTATTCTGACAAGGCCGTCAAATGTCTCATTTAATGGATCGTGCGGTGTACCCATATCATCAACCCATATGACACATGATGGGCCGTGGAATAATATTGGCTTCTCAATACCGATCTTCAATAGGAATGTATATAATTCAGGAATGTTATCAGGATCCATTTGCCCAAGAACTCTATAGGAGGCTCCAGCATTGTTTACGTCATCATAAACAGCGCCCAGCTCTATCCTAAGCTTTGAACCAATACCTTCAAGTAAATTATTTGCAGCATCCTGATATTGAGGACCATTGCCATAGTCGCTGTCCGATGCGACCCAAATAGCTTTATTCCCTGTGCCTAACCAGTCAATAATAGCATTTATTTCATCAGCAGAGAATGCTTGTGTAGGTTGTCCAACAAGAAGTATATCAATATTAGATAGTACATCTTCTGTAATAGTACTCTCGATCTTTACCCATTCCACAAACGTTATATTACCAATTATATAGTCCAAATATTTGTCGCTCTCTCCATGAGCGAGATCTACACCAACGACTATAGTGTCATTATTAGCTATTACTGGCATTACAGCCAATGGTGCGACTAAAGCTATAGCTAATAATAGTACAAGTAGTATAGATTTACCCATAACTTACCCACCTAATGATACCTTATATGAAGAATAATTTAAATCTATATGTTGGTTCCTATAGTTTCGCCCATAATCTTTATATAAATTGATTAACAGTGAATATCCGGCTTCACAGATGTACAGAAGTTTCTACTAAATTGATGAGTTTACAGTACCATAGATATATATCTTAGTATATATACCATAGATAACTAGAGAATTTTAGGAGGCGGGAAAGGAGTATGAACGTAATTAGAGTGGTTTCTTTATTAGTTCTACTATTATTGATTCTACCAATAATGAGTGTAGGGGTTAATGCAGTATCTGTTAATAATATTACCCGACAAGGCACATCTGATCAATGGCCTTGGGGCGAGGGTCAGGAACCGTTTCCATGGCTTGAGTATTTGAAGGGTCTTACTGATGAAAGAGGAGTTACATTGACTATTATAACGAGGCATGAGTCAACAATACAGTTATTGACTAAACAATTGTTTCTCGAGAGTCCTGTGGCCCAAGAGCTCGGTATAGTTAATATACAGTTCCTACAGCTGGGCCCCGATCTATGGGTTGATTATATACAGAGACGTATTGAGAGAGGTACACCAATAGATATAGCATGGGGTGGTGGTCCGACCATTTTCAACTATATAGATCAATTGGGTTACGTAATGGCTTTGAATCCCTCCGAACATCCAGAAGTATATGCCATACTTTATGAAGTATCTAAGATTCCAGAGCGTATTGCAGGATCTCCTACAAGATTAACAGATGATAATGGACATATTCATTGGATAGGTGCTGCAATAAGTAGCTTTGGTATCACCGTTAATAACGATAAGGCAAATGAATATAATGTACCTAAACCTAAGACATGGCTTGATCTAGCAAAACCTGAATATGCTAGGTACTTGCCTTCATCACAACTTATAGCAATAGCTGATCCACTTATGAGTACAAGTAATACACGTATGTACGAAATTATTTTACAAGCATATGGCTGGGAGGAAGGATGGAAAATACTTACATTAATGGCTGCTAATTCTAAGATTCTTGACTCAAGTAGTGGTGTACGAGACGCCGTCATACGTGGAGACGTAGTGGCTGGTATAACTATTGATTTCTATGGATATACTGCTATGCATCAGAATCCCGCATGTGAGTACATAATTCCAGAAAACGAGAGTATTATAAACTCTGATCCCATAGCTCTGCTTGCAGATTCGAAGCATCCGGTTCATGCAGCTGCTTTTATAGCATGGGTTTTAAGCGAGTTTGGAGGACAAGTCGTATGGCTGGATCCTAATATAAATAGATTGCCTATTAATGCAAAAGTATTTGATCTACCGGAGGGGCAGGAAAGACCGGATCTATATGAAGCATATGTTAAAGCTACTGCTGGAGGAGCAATATTATTCAATGAATCATTTGCGATTGCAACTGAGAGAGCCATGCAATATTATTTCAAAGCTACACTTGTAAATGCTCACGATGATCTCCAGAATACTTGGGCAGCTATAGCAAAGGCCTATTTGGATGGAGATATTAATGACGTAGAATATCAATATCTAATCAATAAACTTGGAGAGATAATTAGTTTTAAAGATCCATTGACTGGTCAAACCTTAAAGTTTACATCTGAATATGCAGCAAAGATCAATCCTAACCTTACACAAGCTGAAGTAGCTAGTGCTCTCTTAAGAGAATGGGAAGAGGCTGCGAGACAGAAGTATCACAATGTCTACCTGGAATTACAGGATATATTAGCTGGTAGAAAGACTATTACAACACCGCCGACGGAAACAACGACTCCGCCAACAGAGACTGGAACAACACCTACAACACCGCCTACAGGATCACCTACAACGCCTACACCAGAAGGTATTCCCACATCGACTATTGTAACAATAATTGCCATTGTAATACTCGTAATAGCGATAGTAGTTTACTTCTATATTGGACGTAAGAGGTAGTTTTAATTTAAACTATTTTTCAATTAATTTATTTCCCAGATTCGATCATCTATATAATCTGCCATGTAGAAGAAAAATATTAGAATCTGTTAAATACAAATATCTAAGAATAAGGGTTGATAAGGCAATGGACGCTAAGCCCCCTGGCGTCAAGGACTTACTGTTTGGTGGATTAATAATAGCTATATTGTCGTTCATATTACAGACAAATATTCCTTTAAATGCCTATGTAGAATATGAGTCATTATTAATTGTGGGATGTATTCTATGGAGCTTACTAATACTTTCAAAAGGATTCGATCCATCAAGACTCATATATAGCTTCTCATGGAGCTTTATATCTGTAATTGGCGCAGTATATTCCATATTTATATGTATATTACAAGTCTATGGATTTCCTAGATTACTTATGTACCTATTATTACCAGTCATAGCATCTGCTATAATCGGATATGTTCAACAGAAAATTAACATGTATAGGCAAATAAGGAGCCGTAGGAAGATAAGAGTTTCTTTTACAAAGAAGATGAGAAGTGCTTTCTTCAAAATCGATACTGTAATGATAGTATTTATCATTATATCAACATTCATTCTAATAACCTTCCTAGTTGTCCCAGTACTTATGATGTTAAGACATGCTTTTGATGTATTACCTGATCAAGCTTGGTACGAACATTTCAAGGTAATATTTACAAGCCAATCCTATGTACGTAGATTCTTCTATCCCGATGAAAAGTTCTGGGATGTCAGAACCATCGGTAATGCTACAGTAGTAATAATTACTGGTTTGAATTTTGGAATATTATTAAATTCATTAATTAACGCAACTGTAGTGACTATGATAGCTACTGTTCTAGGTATTCTAGTTGCATTCATACTGGCAAGGTATGACTTCTATGGGAAAACTTTATTCAGAATACTTGCAACAGTACCATTATTCGTGACTCCTTTCGCTAATGCCTATGTAGTCAAAATATTATTTAATGAATCAGGCCCTATATCTGCATTAACATATGCTTTATTTGGATTCAAACTACGTATCGTTTCTTTGGCTGGAGTTGCACTTGCCCAGATAATGGCCTTTTATCCAATTGTATACCTCAATGCATATAGTAGCTTCATAAATGTCGATCCAAGTATGGAGGAACAAGCCGAAAATCTTGGAGCTAAGGGTTTAAAACTATTCTTTACAGTTACGTTACCGCTAGCTTTACCAGGTATTGCTGCTGGCTCTATATTAGTATTTATTTTCTCCCTAGAGGATCTAGGTGCGCCAATAGTATTTAATGAACCAAAACTCATGAGCTACCAGATCTTTAGCTCATTGACAGGTGAAACCGGAATAGTAACCCCTGAAATAGCGGCTTTAGGCTTTGTTCTATTAGGACTGGCCGTTACTGGATTCCTTGTAATACGTAGTTATGTGGGTATGAGAGCATATGCTATGATATCTCGTGGCGGTAGATGGCATCCAAGAATAAAAAGAGTTGGAGTAAAAGGCCATCTATTAATTTATTCACTGCTCCTGCCTTTGATCATATTTACAGCTCTTCCACAAATAGGCGTTGTATTAATGGCCTTTAACATCATACCTCCTAGATCATTTACTCTACAACCAGAACAGGCTACTCCGAAATATATTGTTGAGATATTTACAGGGGGATCTGCTATAGCTAGAGATGTTCCAATGTATATACGCAATACTATAATTTATGCATTGTCAGCGGTAGGCTTAGCTATTATTATATCGCTTATTACAGCTTACGTAGTCAGCCGTACACGTATAAAGGTTATTACGCCAATGCTCGACACCTTAGCAACTATACCTATCGCAATACCCGGTCTAGTTGTTGCACTTGGATATTACTACTTCTATTCAGAACTAGCTAGATGGGCTCTTGGGACAGTACAGAATCCAGGATGGGCTACTGGTACATTTTTACAGCCATTATTTGAAGCAATAGATCCCGTTGCAGGACCCCCTGTATTCCAAGCATGGATCGTATTAATTATAGCTTATACTATACGTAAACTACCATTTGTAGCTAGATCAATTTATGCTGGATTCCAACAAGTCCATGAAGCCTTAGAAGAAGCTGCATTAAACCTTGGCGCGGGTAGATTAAGAACTATAACGACAGTTGTTTTACCCTTAATTATTATGAATATTGTAAGCGGTGCACTCATAGGCTTCATATATATTAGTACAGAAGTTAGTACAAGTGTTACTATTGGAAGTATCAATAGTAACCAAGCTCCAATGACCTATTATATGATGACTGTTTATAAAGGTACAACTACTGAGGGTATACAACATGTAGCTGCAATGGGCTTCCTATTAATTATGTTTCAGTTGATCGCTGTAATAATTGTGACGTTGGTGCTCAAACAGAGATACGCATTCATAGGTATCTAGCTGTTTTTATAAATACTTATACAGAATAACTATAGGATAGGTGCATAGACCGTGACAAAAGTCAGACTTGAAAATGTAACCAAGGTATATGGACCTGTAGTAGCAGTCGATCATGTAAATCTAGAGATAGAACATGGTGAACTATTTACATTACTTGGTCCAAGCGGCTGTGGTAAGACAACTACACTACGTATAATAGCTGGCTTTGAAGTTCCTGAAGAGGGTAAGGTATTCTTCGACGATGATGACGTAACTTTTATGAAACCATATCACCGTGGAACTGCAATGGTTTTCCAAAACTATGCATTATGGCCTCACATGACTGTATATGATAATATTGCATATGGTCTTCGTATCCAGAAAATACCAGAGAGTGAAATAAGAGAACGTGTTAAACGGGTTCTCGAACTTGTTAAGCTTGAAGGGCTTGAGAATCGTTTTCCACTACAACTTAGTGGTGGTCAGCAACAACGTGTTGCACTTGCAAGAGCACTTGTCGTTGAACCACGTGTTTTACTGCTTGATGAGCCCCTTAGTAATCTTGACGCTAAGCTACGTATTGAAATGAGAGAAGAGATTAAGAGGATTCAGAGGAAACTAGGTATTACAACAATCTATGTTACTCATGATCAGCTTGAGGCTATGAGTATAAGTGATCGAGTAGCGATTATGAATGAGGGCAGAATCTATCAAGTAGGGACGCCCAAAGAAGTCTACTTCTATCCTAAATCAATATTTGTAGCTAACTTCATTGGTAGAAGCAATATCTTCTACGGAAAAGTTACTGAGAAAGGAGATACTTATGCAAAGATATATATTGATGAGTTAAAAACGGAGCTTGAAGGACTACTAATTATGCCTGATGTTAAAGGTAAGGCGGCAGTTGTTATAAGGCCGGAGAATATCATTATCGATAAAGCATTGTCAAGTAAAGCAAGATCTAGAGAACATAATGTCCTTAAAGGAAAGCTTGACTTTCAAATGTTTGTCGGCGAAAAAATAGAGGCTAGAATAAAAGTTGGTGATACCTCACTTATAGCATATATACCAAATATCCTAGATGTCCCGCTGGGATCGGATGTTACTGTCTATATACATAGAGATAATGTCAGAGTTCTTTCACCGAAATAAAGTATTAATTAAGAAAAAATATTTTGATATAGAATTATTATCTCTTCCTTAATAGATATATAATTATTACTATTAGAATTATTACTATTACTAGAATAACCATATAGAAGGTATAATCGGGCACTGTAGGAGGCGGTGTCTCTGTCGGTGATGAAGAAGGTGGTGTAGTAGGAGATGTAGTGGGGGATGTTGTCGATGTAGTAGTTGTTGGTGAAGTTGTAGGAGACGTTGTAGTAAGCATTCCCGGAACATAAGGTACAAGTGATATATCAAATTCCTTATATACAAGCTCGTTATCTTCACGGAATACACCTGCTATATAAACCCTTGAAACATCTCCCAGTTCATGTTTAAACTCTATAATATACGAATCTCCTGGATAAACTGTTACAGGCGATCCCGGTCCGAAATTCTTCGAAATAACTGGTTCGGCAAACTCCATTACACTAGGTAGTTGTTGTGAAGGTTGTTCAGGCGATTCCTCAGTCGGTCCATAATAATAATCTCCTGATTCTCCTGGAGCATAAAATGTAAATATATAATCTTGTTCATATACATTTCCAGCTAGATCATATACTACAAGCCTTATTGTTCTATTCACTGTTTCTCTAGCTGTGACCCATACTGATAATGTGTATGTAAGACCTGCCGCCTTCTTTACCTCTAAGGGAATTAATTGACTATCCTCTACAAGATAGGCAGAAACATTCCTTACACCCCAGCCCGCATCCATTATATCAAAGTATAATGTAACAGATCTATTGAGTCTTGGAGGTCTTGGAGTAGCAAGTTTAAACTCTGCAACTGGCGGAGTATAGTCCTCAGCAGCATATATTACAAATTCTATCATATCACCACAATTGGGCATGGTTATGTTGAGTAATGCATAGAGTATTCCATCCTTCACCATATAATCAAGCATTTCCGCATGGGCATTACCACGGCTTGACAATACTTTGAAGCTAGCTTGATCACCAATCCATGGAAGAGCAAGAGTCACCACATTTGATATTGGTACATTCTCTGAATCAGGATATAGGTTATTCCATAGTATGAAGTCATAAGCTGTATTACCTTCTAAGAATTGTCCGTAGAAGTAGCCTACATCCCATGTTGGATCATCAGGTATAGAGTTATAGACACGGCCTCTAACACTAGCATCTCCTTTAAAACCAATAAATGTTGGTGGTACATATGGAAATGTAAAGTTACCATCCATTAACAGATCAATTATCTGTAACCCATTATAGTTAGGCCTACTTTGCGCCATTGTAGTCGTCGTTATAAAGTATGTAACTGTACCCGTTCTATTTGAAACATACTTAACATATTGATCACGATGTATATGCCCGGCCATTACCATTGTAACATTATAGTCCTCGCATAACCTAAGTAGCCATTTAGCCATTGATACGTTTGCTCCCCAATAATAGCTAAGTGGACTATCTACATATTGGTGAGGATCTCTAAGTGTTTTGCTTTGATAATTTGTTACAAGCTCACCTTGCCAATAAAACACAGGATGATGCATTAGTATGATCTTTATCGGTACATCCGTATTATTAGCCAAAACCTGTTCCAGCCATTTAAGTGAAGACTCTTTAGGTAATCCTTCACCCATTGTATCAATACCAATAACTAAGATCTTATTTCCAATTAATCTATACCATTCACGAGGCCCATAATATACTTCCCAATTAGGTGTTCCGAAGTCATGATTACCTGGTATTAGAAGTAATGGCAATGGATACATAAATGTCCAGTGATAACCTCTACTCTCTATATATTGTGAAATACTTGCAGTATCTGCATTGTCACCTGTTTCAATAACCAGATCTGCTCCAAATAATTGTGTTAATAGTAATCCCACGAATCTTAAGTGCTGGTTTTCGGCAGGTGTTCCTAAGAAATGTAGATCAGATATATGTGCAATTCTTAACTTTGTAAAGCCATTAGATGGCAATACCCATACGCTTCTCGGTATCCAGTATTTAGTGCCATTTTCAAGCTCAATGTATAAATCATATAAACCAGTATCAGCAGTTTCAGGTACAGTCAATAGATAAACAGTCTTGTTCTCTCCATTAGTTGTTTCCCGCATATTATAGTTACTACGAACTCCTACAATTACTGATGAACTTGGTATAAGAAATAGTACAACAATAAATATAGCTAATAGATGTCTCTTCAAAATAATATCACCCAGGGATGTTACTCCATTAATATTTGTTCTTATGGAATTATTAATATATATGACTATTTGTTAGAACTATAAATGGGAACCCCGCCTCCTCACATCCCCAGAGACCCCATGCTGGGATATGGATATGAAGGGGATCGGTCGGGCGGGGTACATTAATATTCTTTAAGAAATAAACTAATATATTAATTGAATAGTTATGGTTATTCTTCAGTGTCAGGATTCAGTGCTAGTTCCTTGATCCCAATATATCTTTCAATACTTCCTTTAAGAATGCATGTCCAAGATATTCATGATCGTTTTCAAATTCATCTAATACTTCTCCAAGATTTCCTGGTAAACGTTTTTCTTTAGTATTTTTCCCCAATGGTATTTCATAAGCATCTACTTTGTACATCACCTATTATTAATGGAGAATACCTTATATACTTAATACCTACAAGTAACTCATAAAACAATGTATATGTGGTGATAAATTGGCTGATGTTGTGTTCATGTTTGAAGTTCACCAACCATATCGACTTGATCGAAGGGCCTATGATAAATTGCTTGAAAGAGCTTTACAAGGTAATCTTACTTATAGTGATCTTGAAGAAGCCATTCTTGATCAGGGTTTAAATAAACTTGTTATTGAACGTGCATCTAGCAAATGTTATATCCGGGCTACAAGCATTATCTTGGAAAATATTAAGAGGTATAAAGATTCATGGAAACCTTTCAAGGTTAGCTATAGTATTAGTGGTGTATTTATTGAACAAGTAAGGAAGTGGGCTCCGAAAGTAATTGATCTATTTCATGAATTAGCTGGAACAGGTATGGTAGAATTTATTGAACAGACATATTATCATAGTCTTGCAGCTTTTATACCGCCAGCATTTGATGAGCTTTGGGAGCAGATTATGGAGCATCGTAAGCTTATGAAGGAAGAGTTTGGTGTTGAACCAATTAGTATTGAGAATACAGAGTTTACCTATAATAATGATATAGCTTGTTTCTTCCATAGCCTAGGCTATAAGGTTATGTTGACTGAGGGTGTTGACTGGGTACTTGGGTGGAGGTCTCCTAACTACGTCTATAGAAGCTATATGTGTGATATGAGGGTACTAACTCGTAACTATAGGCTTAGCGATGATATAGGGTACCGTTTTAGTGATCGTGATTGGGATCAGTATCCTTTAACAGCTGATAAATATGCTTCATGGCTTGCTGCTACACCTGGAGACGTTATATTCATTGCTATAGACTATGAGACGTTCGGAGAACATCATTGGCCAGAGACAGGGATTTATGAGTTTCTAAAATGGCTTCCTGGAGAGATCCTTAAAGTGCATCACTTAAATACATCAACACCTAGTGAAGCTGCATTCAAATACCCAGTTCGTGATGTATATGACGTGCCTCCATGGAGCACTATTAGCTGGGCTGACGAAAGAGATCTTAGTGCATGGCTTGGCAACCATATGCAACATAATGCCTTTAAAATGCTTATTGACTTAAGGCCCTATGTTAAGGCTATTGATAAGCCTGAGCTAACTAGACTTTGGAAGCTCCTGACTATAAGCGACCATTACTACTACATAGCTACAAAGTTTGGCAGTATCGAGCAAGTACATAGCTACTTCAGCCCATACAAGAATGCCCCCGATGCCTACGCAATACTCGTACAAGCACTAAGCATATTAGCTAAAAGAATAGCCGAAGAAATACGTGAAAATCCAAGGAAAGTAGCCTATAACATAATATTACCCGAGGATAAAGCATTCCACTTCCACTTAAAAGAGAATGTATACCTCGGTGTTAGGGCCCATAATGCAAAGGAGTTGATACATAGACTAGAGGAAGTACCTGTTGAATCGGTTATTTTCCATCTACATCGTGGAGACATACAGGCATGGCTTAGAAATATGTTTGGCTTAAACGATCTTGCCGATGAACTTTATAAACTAGCTAGAGAGATCATGGACGCTGAGAGTAAAAGAAGAGCTCTAATTAAGATCTTAAAGGAGTATTTTTGCTCTTAGAGATATAATTGTTTTTCTATAAATGCCTAGGTGATTATATTAGTCATTACAATTTTAGCCAATATATGAGACTTTACCTACATAGTCCATGTCTATAGTAAGAATTTTATTTTCATAAGATGTAGTGGTATCTATAGAGGTGATTAATTGCCAAGGATAAATTTTATCTTCGTAATACATTTTCATCAGCCCGTCGGCCAGCTTGACTGGGTTTTTGAGAGAATATATGAGAATTGCTATAGACTATTACTTGATGTGTTTAAGAAATATCCTGACATTAAAATAACTGTTCACATTAGTGGCCCAATGCTTCTTGAAATGATCGATCGATATCCGGATTGGCTGTCTGAAATAGCTAAACTAGGCGATCACGGGTCTATAGAGTTTCTTGCCGGAAGCATTGGTGAAGCTGTATTACCGATACTTCCTCCGGAGGATCGTTATTGGCAGGTCCGTGAATACATAAGGGTTTTTGAGAAACAATTTGGCTTTAAGCCAAGGGGTATGTGGCTACCTGAACGTGTTTGGGAACCTAATATTGTTGAAGCTTTAGCGAGAAACGGGATTGAATACGTGCTTCTTGATGATAGTACATTATATCGTGGGGGTCGAGGAGGAAATGATTCATTTTATGCATGGATGACAGAGGATAGTGGTTATAGGTTAAAGCTTTTCTTTATAGATACTCAACTACGGTATGTACTCCCATGGAGAAGCTCTGAAGAAGTGTTTAACTATATGCTTAGTAAAGCAGATGAATCTGGTTCAAGATATCTTTTGTGGGGAAGCGATGCTGAAAAATTTGGTGAATGGAGAGACCGTGAATGGGCTTGTTGGTGGCTTAATGACTTCTTTAGTAAGCTTAGAGAGAGAAAACATGAAATAAATCCTATTCATCCCAGCGAATATCTAGAACTTTACAATGTAAAAGGCCTCCTTTACCTTCCCCATGGTAGCTACGATAAAATGCTTGAGTGGAGCGGAGGATATTTCAGGAATTTCTTGATTAAATACCGTGAAAGTAATAATCTTCATAAAAAGATGCTTATTGTTAGATCTAAGCTTAAGGAGGCTAATGTAGGTGGTGATATATGGAGATATTATCATCTTGGACAATGTAATGATGCTTACTGGCATGGATTATTTGGCGGAATATATCTTACTCATTTAAGACAGGCATTATATGAAAATTATATAAAAGCTGAGAAAATAGCTGAAGAAGTCATTGACTACTATAGATCATCTAAAATCATTATTAGGAGAACCGATTTCGACTTTGATGGAGAGAACGAGATCATTATAGAAACACCTTTACTCAACGCGTATTTTAAACCAAGTGATGGTGGAACATTATTTGAATTAGATTATAAAGAGAAAGGGTATGAGCACAATCTACTAAATACCATGACAAGGTACTATGAGCCTTACCTTGAAGGTATGGGATTTATACCTGATTGGTATAGAAGAGTAAGTGCCAGAGAACATCTATGGGCTCCTCATACATCAGTTAGTGATTGGATAAATAATACACCCTTCATTGACTGGAGCGATCTGGCTCTTGGAAAATATGTTAGTAAAGTTAATGAAAACGGGGTCCTCATTATGAGGAGAATAGCACATTATTATCCACCAGGTTCTAAACCTGTTGAAATATTTGTAGAAAAGAGGGTAGTCATATCAACAGAATATCCACATATAACCTTTGAATACAGATTTGAAAATCAAGGTAAATCTATTATAGAAGGACTACTTGGCTTGGAATACACCATAGCTCCTAAATTACCAAGGAATAGGATCAAGGCTGGATTTACTGGTTATACAGTAAATAATGTTGATCATAGCATTAATGATACATGGACTGGTGAAACAGATCATACAGTTATAAAGAGCCCAATATTCCCTGATACAGTTATTGAGACAAGTAGTAAGACAACATATTGGATCTCTCCAATAAATATGCCAGCTCGTACTGAGAAGGGGATTATACAGAATTTCGAAGGACTAGGGATCATGCCTATATATAATATTAGGCTTGAGCCAGGAGAGGAATTTAAACAATGCATAAAATTATATATAGGGAGGTAAAGAATGGTTTCAGCAAGAATTCTAGGCTATATAGGGATATTGTCATTTTTAATAGCATGGTTATGTATTGCCTTAGCCATAGTGATCTCTAACTGTTTTGATTGGAGAGAAAATGCTTTAAGTGATCTTGGAGATTGGGTAACTGCCTGTGGAGGTATAAAACAATGTATTGATTCATGTAATAGGCTTAGTGAATCTGTATTTAATTATGGACTTATCTTGTCCGGAATATTATTTGCATTAACAGCGATAGGCTTAGTAGGTAAGGGGAAAATTTATCCATATGTATTGATTGCTACGGCTATATCACTATCTCTTATTGGTGTTTTCCCTGAGAGATTCAGACCTCATCATTACATATTCTCTGTAATGTTCTTCTTGTTACTCCTTATATCAATGATCATATATACTATTGTTGAAGCTAAAGGAAAGATCAGATACTTATCACTAATACTTATAGTCATTGGCATCCTAGGAGTATTAACATATATATTTATCGAAAACGATATAGTTCATGGACTAGGAGTTAGTATTCCGGAAACTATGATAGCTTTACCTGGAAGTCTATGGGCAGTAATGGTAATTTACATGAAGCTTTTTAAACGGTCCTAGATTTTCCACTTATCTATTTAATAACACCTAAATTTATACTCAAACAGATATGATATGGCGGTACAATGTGGTGTAGTAATGTCATGAACATAGAAAACGTATGGATGATTACATTTGAATCTAGAAATGTAAGGAAGTTTGGAGGATTAGGTGAAGTTCCTCCTAACCTATCGAAAGCATTGATTAAAAAGGGTATCAATGCAAAAGTAATAACACCTTCCCATGGAAAAATAGCTTATTTTATTAAAGAAGGTCTTGCCAAACCTATTGTTTCAACAGTTTTCAATGACAAGAAGATCACGGTCTATGAAGTTAATAGTATTGATCCGCCGCATATTATTGTCTCTGGCAATTTATTAGAAGAACAATTAATTTATAGCAGTAGTCTTTGGGATAAAATAATATTATTTACAAAAGGTATTGAAGCATATGCGAAGAAGATGAAGGAAATAGGTATTTTCCCGGATATAATTCATTGTAATGACTGGCATTCTATACCATCAATGGTTTTACTCAAACTCTTTTACGAAACAGAGGATATATATCCTGTCTTTATATATCATATTCACTTATTAAGCAAACTTAAAATAGATCAGGTATTTTTATCTAAAATGAATATACCGTTTGATAAGAAGATCAAGATATACTATAATGGTTCGAAATATGAGGCTTCCATATCAGACATATTATCATTGTCTCATGGATTACTGGAAAGATTCGCTGGCCTAATTTCTGATTACCTAGTCACAGTTAGTAAACATTATTTATTTGATGTACTAGGATATATTGGATGGGATCTAGAGGAAAAAGCTGGAGTAATATATAATGCAACCGATTGGAGCTATCACAAAACTCTAATGGAGGTCCTTGGAAAACACACCGGTCTCTCGGATCTATTGAACAAGGATCTTAAAAGCAATAGATATTTATTAAGAAAATACTTTGAAAAGAACGCCTTAGATAATATACCTGAAAATGAACCAATTATACCTGATAAGGAGATTAAGGATAGAATTAAATACGTTGAAACGTATCCGTTTAAAGGATCAGGAAAAATATATGGATTTAGAGACGTTGGCCCTTTGGCAATAATGAGTGGAAGAATTACTAGTCAAAAAGGATACGATCTACTTATTAGATCATTGGAGAATTTATTATTTAAAGTATCTAATGCAAAGATAGTATTATTTCCGATACCTGTTAGTGGATCATGGCCTATGCTAGACTTACTTATCAAATCAAGTATCTTATATTATGAGAATCTACGCGTGATACCAGGATATTCAAGTTATTTATATAAGTTGGCTCATGTAGCTGCTGATGTATATATTGCTCCTAGTAGATATGAGCCTTTTGGTATAATGGTTTTAGAGGCTATGGCTTCTGGGACACCCGTTGTAGCTTCTAGAACAGGAGGTTTAGCTGAAACAATACTTGATATACGTGAACATGGTGTTTTGGGAACAGGATTACACATAAGGCCAGGAAGTGTTAAGGAGCTGAGTAGAGCTTTATCTGATCTACTACTGTTTATGGAAAGCGGCTATTATAAGCCATTTAGTAATAAATGGAATAAAATAGTATCAAGTATAGAGAATGAAGAACTTTCAACACTATTAGTAAAGAACCCGGAGGCTCCATGGAAGATTAGAGATTCATGTATTAGAAGGGCCTCCGAATTCTCTTGGTATAGATCGGCTGAACAAACGATTAAAATATATCATGAGGGTTTGGAAAACGTTAAGAAACGTATCTAGCCTTTTACAGCTCCATATGTCATGGCTTCTCCTATGTATTTTTGCGCGAAAATATAAATAATTATAATTGATATTGTAAATAAGATCGTTCTAGCTGCAAAGTCCGACTAAAATACTACTACTCCTGTTGCAGTCTCAAATAAATAGGCTGCTAATGTCTTTACACGTAAGAAGCTAGCTATAATAAATTCTCTCCATGCACCCATAAACGCAAACATTGCTACAACAACCATTGCCAACTTTGATGATGGCAGAATTACTTTGAATATTATTTGGCTCCAACTAGCACCATCTATAAATGCTGCTTCATTAAGTTCTCTAGGAAGCCCATCAAAGAGGCTCTTCATAAGCCATATCTGGAATGACACAGCTCCCGCAATATATACTAGTGGTAGTGCAAACGGGTTTCCAAGTAATTGTATACCCATAGCATCTAATTTCAACAGGAATACATATAATGCTATAACTGCAGCAATACCAAAGCCTCCACCAACTTGACTAAGGACTAGGTATGTAAAAAGCATTGTATCTTTTCCCCAGAACTTAAATCTTGAATAGCCATATGCTACTGGAGTAATGACTAGTACAGCCATAATTATAGTTAATATTGAAACTGTAATGCTAGTAGTTAATGCCCTAATGAATGCCTCATCAGTAATGACACGCAAGTAGTGATCAAGAGTAAGCCCATATTTGAATATATCTTAAAGTTCAGTAATAATGATCTGGCCTTTCACTAGGGAT
>CAZVWZ010000007.1:0-2767 GCA_964631195.1 uncultured Desulfurococcaceae archaeon | reverse complement strand
ACTCGCTCCATCAATATATGCTGCCTCTATTAGCTCTCTAGGTATACTAGCAATAGCACCCATTGTAACCGTCATAATAAATGGATATGCTAGCCACATTTCAACTATGTTATATACAAAGAATGCATGCTATTCATTACTGGTTATCGAGAAGCTTCCGCCGGGAATAAATGGATCAAGTGCCCCTGCCAACGGACCTTGACCTGATATAAACAATATTCTCCATGTAGTGATAGAGAATGAGGGAGGTAAGGCCCATGGAGTCAATAACAGTGCTCTCCATACCTTCGGTTTTCAGACAAGTGCTCTTGCAAGTCCAATATGTTGCTGCTGATCACCACTAAGCTGAAATGGATACCTATCTAATAAATTCTCTATACCGAGTAACCTAGCTATTTCAATAACTTTTTTCCTTATAACATCCTTTGTAATACCTATTTTACTAGCTATTGATAGAAACGTTATGTTATCATATATCTACATATCTTGATATAGTGCATGTTTTGGAAAACCATGGCAATATTGCGATCCTTTAGATGAACGTAATTAACTAATTCATCACTAATATAGATCTCGCCTCCGTTCGGTACCTCTAAAACTAGCAATAAGTCTTAAGGTGGTTGTTTACCAGAACGTAATGGACCTAGTAAGACAAAAACTCTCCAACATAAATATCGAGGTTTATATGATCTACAGCAGCAACAACATCGCCGGATCTCTTGACTATATAAATAAGACGTACTTTTGCCATTATGTATCTCTCACAGACCTCTTGAATGGGTTCTATAACTTCAGTATTTAAACAATTGTTTCATGTATGGTAATAAGTAATTATATAAAAAAGACTTATGTTAAAATCTTTTCTTGAATGGAAACACGTATCCAATAGCAATTCCTACAATTAATGCCAATAATGTAAACGCTATTGTTAATGGAATGTTCATCTTTTCAATAACCTCGGGCACCGTAGTCGTAGCTGTTGAAGTTGATACTATTGTCTCTGTCGTCGTTTCAGTAATTGTTTCAGTCTTTGTAGATGTTACTTCTTTAATAATAACTTTAGGAGCTTCTACTACTGATTTATTGATTCCATTTACAATAGCATATTTTCCAATATAACCACTATCAGAAAGTTCTACTGTAAATGTATTCAACATTCTATATTGATCCTCAGCCGTCGGCGCCAACAGATCCATTACACGCGGTATTACATTAGCAAGTATTGGAAGTGCATAATCCGGTGCTCCAACAACCCAGTCCTGAGCCTCTACACCAACAGACCTTATCTTCATTTCTCCATAGCCATCATAACTTGTTAAAACAACTACATAGCTCCAATTATCAATATGGTCTAAGTCAAGCAATAATGATTTACTTACTTCTACAACAATAGTATTTGTGGCTGCATCGGCATAAACTTTATACAAGCTATCCTGTACTACGACTGTATTATTGTAGTAGTATAAAGCTGCTCTTTCACCATCAGGTATAGGGTCTGTTCCCCATCCTGGCGCTAGTAGTAATGTTATATGCCATGCATCGTTTTGAGATACATTAATGTTTAATCCAAAGGTGTCGGTTCTTCCAGGTATAGGGAGTGTTGTATGTATGTATATATGTACATACTGTAATGACCAGCCATTAGGACCTCCCCATGGATTACCTCCAAGATCAGCTACTTGTACTTCAAATATAAGTTTATCACCAGCATCACTTACACGGAACTTAACCATATCAAATACTCCGGGCTTAAATACGGAACTTAATGGATATTGATACCCGCCAGCACCATCATCATCTCCAATAGGATCATCCATTTCAATAATAACATTACCTGGTGCAGCCGCAGCAACCTCACGTGGTACTTGGAACTTATAGACAAGCCCTAGCCTTGTAGCCGTCTCAACTAATTCGTTTCCAAGATAGACAGCTATTGTCAAGTACGAGTAGTCTCCAGGTACTAAGCCTATATATGTCCACGGTATTTTAATCTCTATAACCTCGCCAATACCTATGCCTAGTTTATATAATTGGAAGAAGCCCCCCATACCATCAGCTGCACTAACATATGTCGTGTTTTCATTCGGCTTAATTAGTATCTCATAGGCTAATCCAATGCCCAGATCCTTACTACTATATCTTGGACAAACATTATATCCCGGACTATAAGGACTTAGACTTCTCCTAGGAGTTGTCGTATACACTGCTATCTCTACATTTCTTAGATCTATTCCCTGCCATGGAATAAATGTAAGAATTAAGCCATCGCTGTCTACAGCCATATAAGCATTTGATATATAATTTGGTCCAATAGATATGTTTAATGCTTCTTTAGATTCTATAGCAGTGGTCCATATAGGATCAAGTTTGCCATCAATAGTTATTCTTTGGGTAACTGGCTTCGGTACATCAGGATTAAGCCATCCCTTTGCAGTAGCATCTGGATAGAAATATGCATTAAGGTAGTCTGGCGGCGTTAGACCAGCTAGTTCGTATGCCTTTCTAATAAACGCCTTGAACAATGGATCAAATGTCTCCGGAGAACCTCCACCATCATAACCGTACCAGAAGAACCAATCACTAGCTTCAGCTCTTAGTAGGTATTCAACAACGTCTGGATTAACATCATATGCATCGAGCATTGAATCAACGCCAAGAGCATCTAGTATTTCTTCTCTTGCCTTAGCAAGCCACATCCAGGCACTATTCTCCTGTCTATCTCCAATCCATATAGCTAGTTCTCCTCCACCCCATGAACCCTCTGGTA
>CAZVWZ010000006.1:0-30260 GCA_964631195.1 uncultured Desulfurococcaceae archaeon | reverse complement strand
ATTTCCCAAAGATCATTGCCTGAATTACTTCATCAAATGTCATTTGAGGTACTTGGCTAGATATTATGTCTCTCATCACCTTTCTTATTGCTCTTTTCTGACTGGTCTTACACCGATAACTTGTCAGCGTTACTGCTGTTATCCTAAGCTTATAACCATCTTTTGTAACTACATCAAATATACCCTGTATCTTACTGCTTTTACGCCTAATTAAGCTTCTCATGTAATCCCTTGACAACTCATGTCCTTTAAACCTAGTTATAGCTTTAGTGTCTTGGATCTCTATTATCTGGAAATATAGTCTTACATGAACTTGAGTTAGATCGCCTGTTATATCGTACAGTGTTACCTCCATAACCCTACCAATAAGTTTTAATGGATCATCAGCCGGGGTAGTGCCTAATAATGCTCCTCCGAATACCGGGGGCGCTATTACCTGATACCATTTTTTAAGCTTCCACTTATCTCTAATCGCTACTCTCCTTCTAGACATCCCATTAATCACCTAGTGATGCATATATCTAGACTAGGAGATTATAACTTTTTAGCTTAAATAAAGGCTTATACGCTTTTGAAAACTTTAAATATTTAAGAATAGCTATCTCTCAATCACATTATTAATTACTTAAAGAAATAATCGATAAAAGATAGTGTAGTCTCTGATTATCTCGAACATAGTAATGTGGTGACGTATATGGCTATAAAGATCATAATTATCCCGGATAATAGAGTGATAGAGTATCAGTTAAAAGAAAGTAAAGTAAAAGTATTGAAGGTAATTGAGTTCTTGGCTAAAGCCGAGGGCTCAAGTTTAAATGCTTATGTAGTTATGAGGAAAGGCGAGGTTATTACAAGAGATGATGAATTATTTGATGGAGAGGAAATAGAGGTTTATAGGGTGGCTTCAGGTGGCTAAATGCAGTATTTGTGGAAGAAAAGCTGTTGATAAGATAGAATATGCAAGAAAATACCTATGTAGCAAACATTATACTGAATTTATTGAAGAAAAAGTTAGACGTAGTATAAAGAGATATGGATTAATTAAGAAAGGATCAAAAATATTATTAGCTGTATCTGGTGGAAAGGATAGCATTGCATTATTAACGATCCTTAGTAAACTAAGTAAAGAAATCCATTTTAAACCATACGTGCTACATATAGATCTAGGAATTGGAAAATACAGTGCAATTAGTAGAAAAATAGTGGAAAAAGTGGTTCAAGAAGTAGATCTCCCATTAATTGTAGTTGAATTAAAGGATTTTCTTGGAATGGGTGTACCTGAATTAGCTAAGAAGTCTGGAAGGCCTTCTTGTAGTGTATGCGGCATTATTAAACGATATATCATGAATGCAGTAGCTATAGAGTTGAAAGCAGATGCTATTGCTACAGGTCATAATCTCGATGATATTATGACATTTATACTGAAGGAGTTTCTCCAACAAAATTTAGTGGGGATCGCTAAGCTAGTACCACGTATTGATAATATCGATAATGCTGCAGCTGCAAAGATCCGTCCTTTATATGAAGTCTTTGAAAGAGAGACACTCATATACATATTGATAAATAAGGTTGAATTTGTTAAAGAAGAATGTCCAGAAGCTCGATCTAATACTTTAAATAATGTTCTTAAAAATCATATTTATATCCTTGAAGAGAAGTTTCCTGGAATAAAGCTCAGCTTTATTAGATCATTTATTAGAAATATCGATAAATATCCTAAGTTGCACGAGAGAATATTTATGAAATGTAGCATATGTGGTTTAATTTCAAGCGGTATTAAATGCTCATATTGTAGATTGACGGAGAAGACCCATGGAAAACCGCTTGGAATGTATACAAGAGAATATATAAGGAAATTACTGGAGAAGAGAGGATTATTATAGACATCGTTATAATTAATACTTCATAATCCTTCTTATAACAGTCATTAAACCAAGTATTTCATCCAGAGTTTGTCTCGAAGATTTAATATAACGACTATTAAGTGGAACTCTAATACTTATCCTATATAGACCGTTTCTTGAATCAATCTCTTCTTCAATAGACATATTGGATGGAGTAAATAAGTTGTCAGGATGCATTGACTTGTATAGACTATTCACTATTTCTGATCTAGTCCTTATTTCTAGCACTAATGTTAATTGATTCATTGATCAACCCTTCAATAATACTAGTTGTTCTGGAAGAAGTCTTTCATATTCTATATTTGTTCTAAGTATTTCAGAATATGATGTATATAAGTATCCATCCTTACTCATTAATTTTACTGGATGCTGAGGCAAAAGCCCTAATTCTGACAAAATCTTTAGATACACCTCAGGCCTCTTAACTATTCCAGCGTTAATATATGGTAATCCATTATTGATTATGTATGTTTGAATGTTTTCAGTAATCTCTTTAACTACATCGCCAATGTATTTTTCGTAAAGGTATAGAAGTTGTTCTAATAAAATTATGTCCTGTGGTAAATAGAATAGGTTTATGAGAGCGTCGCCACCAAGAGATAACATTGTCAGATATAAACCATATAAGTCCATAAGATCTATTTCATGGCCTAGCAACGTTGTAAAATATACTCTTCCAAGAACCTCTATGGGGTTTCTTGCCCTCTTACTCACACTCTTAAGTATGGACAATAGCTCTTGAACAAGATCTTTAATGTACTTAGGATCAGATATTAAATCACCTGCAGTAACCTTTTCAGGCTCTTTAAACCCTAGTTTAGAAATTAAATCATATGCTTTATCCCTATAACCTGTTATACTAGGTATGTATGGTGAGTAAGTTATTGACAACATATCGATCAAAGTTCTTCTTTTCCAACCCCATAATCTAAGTCCAGCATCAACTATAAGATTCTTAGAATTGATTAATTCATTAACTATTTCTTTTTCTAAACCTATGAAGCCTTCTCTACTTTGATCTCTTCCCCTCTCAATACCTCCAACAAGAGCTAATACTTTCTCGATTGATTCAACGATCCAATAGTTTTCCATAGTCTTTACTAGTGTAGCTGATACACTTGAATCAGTATAAATGATCTTCTTATCTCCCTCATCTACTACTCCTTGTTCGCCAGAGATATATATTATTGATAAGCATGGTGCATTACATTTAACCGGTTTTAGATCTATGAATAATGTTGGCTCATTAACTTCTTCATAAGGTTTAAGAGATAATGCAGTATCATATCCATTGTCTCCAAATAATTTAAGGGCTATTGAAGACGCTATAATCGAGTCTATTCCAAGTAATGGAATAACCCTGATAAAACCATATTTCTTAGATTCTCTCAAGAAATCTCCAAAGGCCTTGCCAAAATTAGATAATATAGTACTCAAGTATTAGCACCTAAACTTTCTAATCTAAATTAAATATAGCTATGGATACCTTATTAAAGGATGATTACTTGCACTGTTATAAGAAGCTCCATAGAATAGGGGATGACAATATGGTAGGTCTTAATGAGTTACTACAGGCTATGCTAATGCTGTTTGTAGTACTTGATGCTATTGGTAATGCTCCATTATTCTACTACCTTACAAAGCACTTAGAACCATTACGTAGGAAAAACAATAAGATTGAGTATAGTAGTTGCTGGCATGATACTATTGACATTTATATTGACGGGCGATCTAATACTATCTTATTTCGGAATTACTATAGATGATTCCCGCATAGCAGGAGGGGTCATACTCTTCATCTATGCAGTACTTGGTATACTTGAACATAGTGCTGCAGAAGAGGTAAAAGGGAGGAGATAGCCGCTGTCCCATTAGTGACTCCATTGCTTGCCGAACCAGGCGCAATAACTATTGTTATTTATATAAAATACTCATTGGGATTAACTACCGCACTACTCAGCCTTCTCATAAATATAGTTCTTGCATGGATAATGCTTGAAGGCAGCGATAAGTTGTTGAATCTTCTTGGTAGATATGGTAGTATTGTATTGAGTAAAATTATGGCAATACTATTAGCTGCTTATGCAGTAGCTATGATAAGAGGGGTTAATGGGTATATTCGTATCATAAAATTACATATAACCTGAGACAAGTAGTTTAGCTTTCTCAGGATCATATCTCCAGTCTGGTGGAAGCTTACCTACTCTCTTATAATATTTTGAAAGTCTATGAATCTTTGATTCTAAGTCGATCAAACCCTTCTTAGCATGAAGATCCTTTGGATGTTCCTCAAGATGCCTACGTAGATTAACAGCTTTCCTCATGAGAAACAGTAGATCCTCGGGAACGGGTAATGTTACTCCATGTTCTTCAAGTATCTGCGTGAGTTTCTTGCCAGTAACTTGTTTAACGAGAGGAATGCCGAATTGATCACGTAATATAATGCCTATCATTGACGGTGTATAGCCCTTCTTGGCAAGTTCGACAACTAGTAATTCGACATCCTCTGGACTCATATCTAGCTTAAGCCATCTAGGTGGACCAGCTCTTGCAGGTCTTGTTGAATGTGATTTGCCCTTTTCCCTACGTTTATTCATACTGATACACTCTCCCTATACCCGCTACTTACTCCTAAAAACACAAGAATGTTACAGGGTATTTTAAACTTTAACTAGGGTTAAAAGTTTTTCAAATGCTCTGGATACAGCTTTTGCTCTATGACTATACATGTTCTTCTCGGCAACATCCATTTCAGCAAACGTCCTTTTCTCTCCCTGCGGTATAAATATTGGGTCAAAGCCGAAGCCTTTTTTACCTCTAGGCGCTCTAGATATTTCACCATATACTCTTGCCCTTTCAATTATAATATATGGTTCATAGACTATTACAACAACTGATTCAAAGTAGGCCTCACGATCATCTATACCCTTCATAAGCCTCAATATACCGTTAAAGCCTATTGTCTTGAATGCATAGCTACTATATGGACCGGGAAACCCATTTAATGATTTAATGAAGAGACCTGCATCTTCAACAAGCACAGGCTTCCTATAATGTAGATAATAATTTACTGCAGCATACCAGGCTATTTCTGCTAGATCCTTAGCTTGTATCTCTAGTTTACCAATGGATTCTTGCACTATACAAATATCATATTTTCTAGCTACTTCTTTAACCTCTAATACCTTATGCTTATTGCCTGTTAGAAAGTATAGCGTGTATTTACATGTATCTTTCACGAGAGATCTTCCTCCTTAATCTTTCTTCCACATATCTTCCTCTTAATCTTATATCACGCACCTTATCCTTCAGTTTAGCTGTAAACTCTTTACCAGCAATCTCCATATAGCCTTTCCAGAAATACTCCATGAATAGATCATGTAGTTCCGGATATAATGCCTCTATACTCCTACTAAGTAAATGTATATCTATAGCATATTCCTCAAGATCCCTGCTATAACCGGCTAATCCAAAATCAATTATGTATAGTTTATCATTTGCTATAATTGTATTAGCTATAGTTAGATCGCCATGATAAATAGTGTTTTTATGCATTATACTTGTCTGTCTACCTAAGCTTAAAGCATATCGTATGATATCATCTCTACTTAATTCACTTAGACAATCACTTAATCTATGTCCATCGATATACTCCATGATGATCAATCCGTGATCGGGATCTGCAAAGTATATTGCCGGTACATTTAGGCCGAGAATTTTAAGATGAGACATAATCCTTGCTTCAATAAGTGTCCTTCTATACCTAAATAGTTTATCAAAATCAGGATGTCTATAGGGCTTGGGTACCCTATATTTAACAATCGATTTAAATCCAAGAAATATCGTCATGTATAACTGGGCTTCAGCACCTTGTGTTATAAACTCTAGTTCTCCGGGATCCATGGGAGATCTACCTCATCAAGCCTCCATCTCTGTCTAACAAATGCTTTTAAGGGATCTATCGTTACTCCATGGACATACAATAATAATCCTGTCCAGGCTATCATAGCACCATTATCGCCCGCATACCCGTGAGGTACAGTATAGAATCTTGCATTATGGAGTCCAGCCATCTTATCAAGTTTTGAATTAAGATACTCATTAGCTGCTACACCGCCAGTCAGCAAAACCTCTTTCTTACGAGTTAATGCAAGACCTCTCTCAGCAACTTCAACAACCATATTAAATGCTGTCTCTCTAAAAGAAAGACATACATTGCCAAGTTCAACCTTGTTCCTTGCTTGACGAGCTTTTTTAAGTGCAGCTGTTAAAAGCCCCGAAAAAGATAGATCATTTCCCTTAACAGTATATGGTAAGTCTATGAATTCCTTACCCCATTCAGCACATATATCGACTTGATGCTTACCGCCAACAACATATGGCGGCGCAAGTCCAATTTCACGGGCGAATGTATCCAATAGATTACCAAGAGGCATATCTAGTGTTTCGCCCAAGACACGATATCTGCGTCTCCTCTGTATAGATACGAGTGTATTTCCTCCGGATACATAGACTACAAGAGGATCACTTAATTTATTAACGAGCTTACCGATCTCTATATGGGCGACAGCATGATTAACTGGTACGAGAGGCTTCCCATAATATGATGATATAAATCTAGCAATTGAAGCACCAACTCTAAGACACGGGCCTAAGCCAGGACCCAACGCTACTGCAACTGCATCGATATTCTTTAATTTAATACCCGACTTGTCTAATGCATTCCTTAGAACCATAGGCGCTTTTACCATATGATGCTGGCTAGCCTCTCTCGGATGAATACCTCCTTTCTCGGGAACATACTTAGAATATTCATTAACTAGTATCTTAGGCTCTCCATCTATAATAGCAGCTATACCTACTCCAAAAGTGTGAGAAGTAGATTCTATACCTAAAACAACTATTTTCTCCAAAGCCTTCTCCTTACCTTGAACTACGAATAAATTCTGTATATCCACATTTACCACAATGCCACCTTGGTACAGGCTTCTTATGATAAGCCATTACACTACCGCATCTAGGACATCTTTTATTCTTAAGCCTTATTGTACCCTTCTCATAATCATATTCATATAATTTATGTACATGCGCCATACCTTACCACCTACTGCTGTAGCTCTAATTCTAAAAGTTCTGTAGCTCTTTCATTTCTCGTAATAATATGCTTAGGCTCAAATAACTTAGCACGTTCTGGGGAATCATATATATGGGCCTCGATATTCGTTACACCCCATCCAAAATCAGAAACTATTTTCCTAACATAAACCCTATTAATGTCTACATTATATGCATCTGCAATAGCCTTACGAACAAGGCCTCTAGATGGTGTGCCTTTACCGATATGGCTAATCCTGATCTTTAACTCAACTCTCTTAATTAAAGGATTATACTTCTCTTCAACAATCTCTCCAGCATATTCATCTCCAATCTTAATGGTTTTCACCATATTCAATCACACTCCATTTTTATGCGTTTAATCCACTGCCTTAACTGGTCTATCCACTCATATCTGGTTTAAATGTCTTAAGTATCTTAATAAACTTTAACCTAGAATAATAGTTAAGATCAACTATGACAATGCCTGTTCTAGGCTGACCATAAACAATATTGTTTAAGAATTTATTAAGACCTAATGCTATAACAAGAAGATCTTCTTCACCATAGACAAAAATGTTCATCGGCTTTTTAATAATTGAAAGAATTGTTTTAGAAGAAAGCGATATTGTGGATCTAGGATTAACTATTTTAAAATAGTGCTCAAAATAACCTGTTTCAAAAGATCTTCTTGTCTTCCCATCTATGATCTTTACACTTGAATCAAATTCTCTACAAACAATATCTCCAACACAAGAATCTACATTAAACCATAGATCACTTTTCCTTACAAGATCTTTAGACTTAATAAATAATTTACCTAATGGGATTGAAAGAACACTTCTCATCCAATAAGGTAGTTTTAGGACAGGGATTTTCTTAATAACCAAATCATCTTACCCTAAGAGCATATCTCCCAGATCTAGTTATTCCAAGGATCTTTGCAACTTCGGATCTATCAGGGTCTATTATTATTACGACACCTTCCCAGTCTTCAGAAAAATCTCTAGAGTTACATATAGGGCATACATCGACATCTCTTTCAACAAGAGCTTTGCATTTCCTACAAGCCTTAAACGGCTTTCTCCGTATTCTAACGGGCATTCTAATTACCACCTAAGAACTATTTCTTTACCTTAGCTACTGTCTCCTTTAATCTTCTAATCCACTCAATCTTTCCAAGATAAGGTTGTCTAAGGGTTAAACTAACTCTTAAACCCTTGGCAGCTAGAAGTGCTACATTATAGACTCTAGCTCGAACACTATCTCCTCTTTCAATAAGCCTACCTGTATCAGCTAATCTAAGACCGGGTCTAGTGGGATCATATTCTATAGGTTCATCGGCTATTTGAGACTTATGTATAAATCCATCAGTAGCGCCTAGGTCAACAAATAATCCATAGCTTGTAACAGTAACTATTTCTCCCTCGACAACCTCTTGCATGAATGGATTAAACGCTAATACTGTAAATTCTGCTTCATGATATGTTGCTCCATCACCCGGTATAATCTTTCCTTCAGGAGAAAGAGTTACATCTAGAACAGTAACTATAATTCCCAATTGCCTAGTAACTCTACCTTCATAAGTTTGTCTAAGAACCTTTAAAGCCGCTTCTCTTAAGGACTTTCCAAATTCCTCTGGTGGTATCCTAACAACATCTCTAAGCCTATAGATCCTGTACATACTCTATACACCACACTCTATTGTCATATAATACTTATGGCTAAAATAATAACTATCCTAATAAACACCTTGTGCTTCTAATAACTGTTTCTCCTCCCTAAAATAGATCTCGGGAATCCCTGCTTCCCTAAGCCTTCTCCTCAACTCACGATCGTTAGTAGCAACTATAAAGCCTTCTCTTAAAGCGATCTCTAACAATAGATCATCAACAGATTTATCCGGAGATAATGAGATCTCTATAATTCTACACTTTTTCTTAACAAGTTCTAGGGCTAGTTTTGCAGCTTTCCTCTCCTTAACTCCTCCATGAGCAATTATTTTCTCAAGCTCTTTAACAACTGGCTCTATAACATAGTACTCAGGCTTAGTGTCTAGGAGTTCCTCTATTTGTGTAAAAATGTCTATGCCCCTACCTATGAGCATGAGGATATTGGTGTCTAGGAGAACACCCATTTTACGGGGCAAAACTATGTCACTCAACTAATTTCTTCAATAGTACCCCATCCAGTAAGTCTCCATCTACCAAGTACTTGTCTACTAATAGCTACTCTCGAACCTTCCCATGTAGCAACCGGATCTCTTAGCATTATATCGATCATGTCGCCAGAAACTTTAGTTACAAATCCAAGTCTTATAGCAGTACCTATAGTAACAACAATAGGTTCTCTAATCCTTATAGGAGGTATTTTAACAAGCTCCTTAGTGCCTACAGCACGCTCCATAAGCCTATAATGTACCCTAAGCCTAGTAGCAACAGGTGGTAAATGACCAGGTTTACCAACAATATTGCCTACAAGAGCATCAGCTTTAGTCAAGCTTGGATCGAGTTTTGTACCTATAGCAAGTAATCCTCCGGGCCTAGCCTCATCAATTTCTAGATCGCCGAATCTTAAGCTAACAACTTCTGTAATAACCGGTTCATAACGATATCTGCCCGGACCAATTGGTATTCTTATTCCCGGCCTAATCTCTATCTCATCACCAACTCTTAGCACTCCCTGAATCAATGAACCACCTATTACGCCGCCGCGTAGCTTCTCTGGTGGTGTACCAGGCTTATTTACATCAAAACTACGTACAACGTACATGAGCGGTGGTTTAGAGGGATCTCTTTCTGGAGTGGGTATGATCTCTTCAATAGCTTGAAGTAGTACATCAATATTAGCCTTATGTAATGCACTAACTGGTATTATAGGTGCATCTTCAGCCCATGTGCCTTCTAAGAACTTCTTTATCTGCTTATAATTCTCTAGTGCCTTCTCCTTAGACACTACATCAACCTTATTCTGTACAACAACTAGATTACGTACACCAATGATATCTAGTGCAACGAAATGCTCTCTTGTCTGAGGCTGAGGACATGGCTCATTAGCTGCTATAACGAGTATTGCGCCATCCATTAGAGCTGCTCCAGAGAGCATTGTAGCCATTAAGGCTTCATGGCCAGGTGCATCTACAAAACTTACTCTACGCAATAGTTTTGAGCTACTGCCATCAGGACATGTAGACTCTGTAGTGTATGCTTCTGGAGGCTCAAGATTCTCACAATAAGCTATACTACCGTCTGCATAGCCTAGCTTAATAGTCATACCACGCTTAATCTCTTCACTATGTTTAGCCGTCCATATACCAGTTATTGCTTGTACAAGCGTTGTCTTACCATGATCGACATGACCTATAACTCCAATATTTACTTCAGGCTGTTTAAGTGTCCATGGCAAGTCCTATATACACCCCCACTATATTCTCCTATACAGTCTATGATGTATTATATAAAATAAAATTAGCCATATAATTAAAATGCTCAATAGAGTTAATAAACAATCACTGTATTAATCTGTACAATATCTTCGGTAATAGTGTTTCCTCTAACCATTTTACGGCGGCGTTCACCCTTCTCCTTTGGATGGAATCCGGGTGGACCGGATAATAATACTCTCTTCTTAACGCCACCCATTATGTCTGGTCTCATTGGGAAACCACTATAGTCACTACCACCAGTTATCTTAAGCTTTACATTCTTAAGCCCTATAAGAGAACCGTCAAATACATCACCGATCTTGAGCCCTATGAGCCTCTTAGCACGATCATCATTAATTCTAACCTGCCATGCTCTGGCTCGGAAAACCTCTCCCTCGGCCTCAGTAACACCAGCCTTATCCATGAGTAGACCAGCACTTATATGAACTTCATTCTCAGGAATATTATCGTCTATTTCAACAGTACACCTTATATTGGCCTTCTCATTAGACTCTGGCTTATAGATTCTGACTGTTATAACGCCATGTTTAGCATCTAGTTTCTCAAGTAATGCTTTATTCATCTTAGCAACTGGTAGTTTAAAGCCTTCTTTTACATCTCTATCGTATGGTAGATCAGAGCCTATGACCTTGACCTTAACAATACCACCTTTTTTAGGAGCCTCTGGATCGGATATTACTATCTTGAAATCAGCCATTCCAATTACACCCCGGTGCCTTAAGCGGCACCAGCTATTCTCTAACTCCTATGTGTTTTGCCTAATACCAGTATATATAGTATTTTGTTTTCTAAGCGGGTATTGATTATGAGTAGTATATATAGTATTGCATTACTAGTTATAGTAGGTAGATATGTGTTAGAGGATGATAGCTATGAGCGGTGAAGTTGGGAAGTGGATGAGGCAACCAATAGTTGTTGTACTAGGACACGTGGATCATGGTAAGACTACTCTACTTGATAAAATACGTGGTACAGCTGTAACAAAGAAAGAACCGGGTGAGATAACACAGCATGTAGGTGCAAGTATTGTTCCAGCAAGTGTTTTAAGGAAGGTCGCAGAACCATTGAAGAAATATTTTCCAAGACTAAAGATCGAAATACCGGGTCTATTATTCATAGATACTCCTGGGCATGAACTATTCAGTAACTTACGTAAAAGAGGGGGAAGTGTAGCTGATATAGCTATACTAGTAATTGATGTTATGGAGGGCTTTCAGCCACAAACAGTTGAAAGTATTGAGATATTAAAGGAGAGACGTGTGCCATTTATAGTAGCTGCAAACAAGATCGATCGTATACCTGGTTGGAAACCTCAGCCGGATAAGCCATTCTTGGAGACAATCAGGTTGCAAAACCCAAGTATACAGGCTAGACTAGATCAGCTAATATATAGAATAGTTGAACAACTCTATAACCATGGATTTATGTCAGAGAGGTTCGATCGTATAAAGGATTTTCGTAGAACAGTAGCTATTGTACCAGTATCTGCTAAGACAGGAGAGGGATTACCAGAATTACTTGCTCTACTAACAGGTCTAGTACAGCAATTTATGAAGAAGAAGCTCATTACTAGTGATGAGCCTGGTAAGGGTGTTATACTGGAGGTTAAGGAGGAGCCCGGTCTAGGCACTACAATTGATGTAATCATATATGATGGCGTTATCAGGCGTGGAAACCTAATTGTTGTTGGAGGTAAGACTGAGCCTATTGTTACTAAGGTACGTGCACTTCTCATGCCCCGTCCACTACAGGATATGAGAGCTCATGAGGGTAAGTTCCGTGCTATTGATGAGGCTATAGCCGCTACTGGTGTAAAGATCTCTGCTCCAGGTCTTGAAGATGCATTAGCTGGATCCCCAGTATTTGTTGTTCCCAGTGAGAGCCTTGTCGATGAATATTTAGCTAAGATACGAGAGGAGATCGAGTCTATACGTATTAAGACTGATAGTGTTGGTGTAGTTGTTAAGGCTGATACTCTTGGTACACTAGAGGCTCTTGTTGCTGCACTTCGCAGGGAAAATATACCAGTACGTCTAGCTGATGTTGGACACGTGTCTAAGACTGACGTTATGGAGGCATCTATTGTTAAGAGAGATAAGCCGGAATACGGGGTTATACTGGTATTCAATGTTAAGGTATTACCCGAGGCCAGAGAGCTTGCTGCTAAGGAAGGTGTCAAGTTATTCATAAACAACGTTATCTATAGGTTGTTGGAGGACTATATTGATTGGGTTAGGAAGCTTAAGGAAATGGAGAGACTAAAGGTATTAGAATCGCTTGTTAGACCGGGTAAAATAAGGATTATACCAGGATACATATTTAGGAGAAGTGAGCCAGCTATTGTTGGTATAGAAGTTCTTGGTGGTAAGATAAGGCCTGGTTATCCGCTTATGAGAGAAGATGGTATGAGAATTGGAGAGATCATGCAGATCCGTGATCGTGACAATGTTTTGAAGGAAGCACGTGTAGGACAAGCCGTTGCAATTTCAATTAAAGGCAGAGTTCTTGTAGGTAGACATATTGATGAAGGCGATATACTATACACGGATATACCAAAAGACCATGCCAAACTATGGCTTACAAAGTTCAAGAATGAACTAAGTAATGATGAAATGATGGTCCTTAAAGAGATCATTAATATTAAGAAGAAAAGAGATCCCATGTACGGCTTAATATTTTAGTCAAGAATCTCGTCTCTCTTAAATACAACACTTATCTCAAATTCTGCACTTTCAGGACTATCACTTGCATGAATTATATTTCTTGACTTAGATAGTGCATAGTCACCACGTATAGTTCCAGGAGGAGCTTCTCTACCATCAGTAGGCCCTATCATCAGCCTCACTACTTTAATAGCGCTATCTCCTTCAAGAATCATTGCAACCACAGGTCCGGATGTAATGAATTCTATTAGATCATTAAAGAAGCTCTTACCTTTATGGACTTTATAGAATTCCTCTGCTTGTTCTCTAGTAAACTTAAACATTTTCAATGCCTTGATCTTAAAGCCTTTCTTTTCAAACCTACTAATGATCTCTCCAATCAACCTTTTTTCAACACCATCGGGTTTTATAACTACAAGCGTCCTCTCAATACCCATAACTAAATCCCCGGTGTAGAATGATCATTGGAAGAAGTCTTTAAACATTACTTTATGCAGTGGGTTTATCCTGGGAGAAGTACTATCTTTGTTTTTGTCTACCTTTAACAGTCCATTTAAACTTCCTTGGATCACGTCTAAGTTTTAGATAACTTTTATAACACTTACTACTACAGAACCAGAGAATAGAACCATCATTCTTAACATACATTATACCTGTTCCAGGCTCTATTTCTACACCGCAAAAATTACAATGAACAATTCTAGGCATATCCCTATTCTACCCCTCATACTCCTCCTACTGATAGTTTTACAATACCCCTTAAAGTCCTTATTTAAACTTTATCGTAACCTTTATAACAAGTATTTAGAGTCTCTATAGGACAGCAGAAATTAGAAGGGTGTATTAGTGTGAGTGAAGAGAAAAAGATCATTGTAGAACAACCGCCCGTAAACGTGGTTGAAGAAATAGGTTTTCCAGCAGAAGTAATCCAGATCATTGGAAGGACAGGAGTTACTGGAGAGATTACACAAGTACGTGTAAGAGTGCTTGAAGGAAGGGATCGAGGACGTATAATTACTAGAAACGTTAAAGGCCCTGTTAGAATAGGAGATATACTAATACTACGTGAAACAGAGCGTGAAGCACGTAGATTAAGTAGGAGGTAAAGAATTATCAAATAAATATAATTCTTTGAAAACTAGTATATTCTAAGATAAAAAATATTAGTTTATTATCTATTTGAAACCCGTCTACTACTTACCAGCTTTTGCACGTAGTTCTTGTACAGCTCTAATTATTTCTTCAACAAGCTCCTTAGCATTACCTGGATCTAGTATGGCTGCACTAGCTGCTGCAACCTCTATACCAGCCGCTTCACCAAGACGTTTCTTACTTGGTACATAGACGTAGGGTATTTTCTTCTCATCACATAGAAGTGGTAGGTGTGCAACAATCTCTGGTGGATCAACGTCTTCTGCGATCAATACAAGTTTTGCTTGTCCACGTTCTACAGCTTTAGTTGTCTCATTAGTTCCCTTCTTGATCTTACCGCCAGTCTCTCTAGCCTTCTTTAATGCCTCATATGCCTTCTCAGCAAGATCTGCTGGTACCTCAAATTTTACATAGAATGGCTTACTCATCTTCTCATCCTCACCCCTTCACAAAGTTCTGGTCGTCGAATCCATTATTCTAAGGGATACACTATATAGCTTATAAAACTATCTATTCCCCCTCAGCAATAAAGCCAGCAATACCAAGCTTAAATGGATCTCTAAGATCCTCTGGAAGAACATCTAACCTAGATAATCCCATCTCCAATAATCAACAGCATACTTACCCAAAGTAATAAAATCAGTAATGTAAAAACCATGAACAGTAAGATAGTCCCTGACAACATCATTCAACATACTCATAATAAGCTCCAACACATAATCTAGAAATTCCATCATTGTTTCATTAGAGAAGCTCTTTAAATTTTCTTCAAAATAATTAACTATACGTTTATGAATGCGCATATATTGCTTGTATTCCTTTAACTGTTTTCTCTATTCTTACAAATCCGTATCTGTAGAACTGTATTATTGATCCATGTTCTATACTTTCAATAGCTCTTTCAACATATCCGTATTCACTTATTATTTTATCGTCTTCAGGCTTCAATATCTCTATTAATATATAGTCGTTTTTAGGTACCCACTGTATTATTGATAGTCCTTTTTTACGTGCTGTTTCTAGATCATTGTCTATAAAGGTTGTTTCAACTACTAGCGTTCCATCTTTATATTTTACACCTCTGTACTCTACATTAGCAAGGTCCATAAGTCTTATCATTTTCTTATTAACTAACATATTTAGATCTCTATGTGATATGTACACATGGATTTCTGGTCCATGTAATACGTATTCTTCCCTGACCTTTGTAGTCGGATGCCTTATGATGCCTATCTTGTGCTCCTTTGGTGCATTATATATCGTGATCTCTATTGGTTCTATTACCAACATGTATCTTGGAGCCTTTGGATCAATTATTTTACGGTTAATAGCTGCTAGATTTGCATAGCTTATCCTTGCATCAACAGGGTTTATGCCTACACTCTTAATGATCTCATGAATAGTCTCTGGTACAATGCCTCTACGTCTTAACGCAGATAGTGTTCCAAAGCGTAGATCATCATATACTTCATAGCCTTCAGCTATCTTCCTCCTCATCTTACTCTTACTAAGCATAACACCTTCAAGACTAAGTCTCCCAACATGTATGGTTTCAGGATACTTCCATCCAAGATGGCTGTAGAGGAATTTTTGTTTAATAGTATTTGTAGCATGTTCTTTGCCACGGAATATATGTGTTACACCCATCAAGTGATCATCTATTGCTGCAGCAAAGTTATAGGTTGGCCATACGACATACTTATCTCCAACAACTGGATGAGGTGTTTTACTAGTGTCTATTATTCGGAGTGCAACCCATTCCCTAATAGATGGATCGGGATAGTTTAGGTCAGTTTTTATTCTTAGAACAGCTTCGCCCTCACCATAATATCCTTCGACCATTTTATCAAATTCTTCAAGATGAGTACTTGGATCTAGGTCTCTATGTGGACAAGCCTTACCCTGATCACGTAGTTTACGGAATGTATCAGCATCACATTTATCAACATATGCTCCACCAATTTCTATGAGCTTACGGGCTATATCATAGTAAATTGGCAGTCTTAGACTCTGAATATATTCCCTCTTCCACTTTATACCAAGCCATCTAAGATCCTCTTTTACTTTGTTATAAGAATCTGGGAATGGTGCCTTAGTTCTTGGATCAGTATCCTCAAAACGTAAGATCATCTCACCTTTATACATTTCAGCATAGATATAGCTTAAGTAAGCAGCTCTCGCGTTACCAAGATGTATTGTGAAGTCTGGATTAGGAGCGAATCTTGTTATAACTCCGCCTTCTATAGCATTTGGTAATGGAGGTAATTCTTTCTTCTCCTCCTTAGGCCTTGTCTCAAGAAGTTCAGGATAATTCTTTTTAATGATCTTTTCTTGTTCTTCAATACTAAGTTTATTAATTTCGTCAACAACTTCCTTAATAACCGGTATTATCTGTTTAATAATGGTTTTAATCTCTGGTTTTTCAGCTATGATTTTTGATACAACAGGACCTACTCTAGCCTTACCACTATGCTTTACAGCATTTAGTAATGCGTATTTATAAGCTAAATCTCTAATCTCTTTTAATCTTGATTCTTCTAACGTCATTTTCGCCCACAACCACGATCAAGTATCTCTCAGGTTTTTCCCACGGGAAATTTACTACTAGTAATACTAATCCTTTACACGGAGATTTATAGACTCTTACCTCGCCTTTACCAGTTACCATGTAAGCTATTTTATCATGCAGATCTACCTTATCTCCTTCCTTAACGAATACATAAGGATGTATGCTCTTGACCTCAACAAGACAATTCTTAGTACCCTTTTCTACAAGAAAAGCATCAAGATCTCCTTTATCCCTAAACTTAGGAACTACAATAACTGTTCTCTTAAAGATCGCTTCAACTAGATCAAGGGCTTTATCAACTACATCCTCATATATTATATGTCCAAAAAATCTTCCAACAGGTTCCTTTGAAAACCTATATTTCCCATTACTTGTTTCAACTATGTAGTAATCAGACTTTATTCCTTCAACATATACTTCTGGAAACTCATAGTTTTCCAAATAAATCACCCACTTTTGATCTCAAGATATTTATTCCAATCAATCCCCCTAGAACTCAATACTGCGAGAATGCTATTTGGCATGTATAACGGTTTATTCATAAGTTCCTTAACATTATGGGATCCGGTTAAGAACATTACTGCCTTAAGCTCATTAATATATCGTTCAATATATTTTGAGCCGGCTTCAAAGCCGCCATTAATAATAGCTCTTAATATGGGAAGAGCAAAACCAGCCATATTGGCGCCCAAGGCAATATTTAAAGCAGCCTTATATCCATCCCATACACCGCCACTAGCTATAATCCAAGAAGATGGTGCAGCCCACCTTGCTTCTATGACAGACAATGGTGTTGGAATACCCCATCCACCAAGCTTTTTACCAAGCAAAGCCTTATCTTTATGACCTGATTTCTCTGCTCTATAGACTTCAACAGCTATCCAGCTAGTACCGCAAGCACCAGCTACATCAAATACCTCTATACCAAGTCCATGGAATAGTCTTACAACTTCCATAGATAGGCCATTGCCAACTTCCTTAATTAATATAGGTATATTAATTAGATCCATTAATTCAGATAATTTATTAAGAAGAGTATTTGAGAAGTCAATGTCTCCTTCAGGCTGTATAAGTTCTTGTGCAGGGTTCAAATGAATAGCTAGTGCATCTGCATTTAGTTTATCAAGTGCTTCAATAAGTGATCTAAGATCTATCTTACTGAGCGTATTAATGCCTATATTTCCTATCACTGGGACATTTCTAGCAACTTTTCTAACAACAGTATAAGATTCTATGATCTCGGAGCTTTTTGTCTCAAGCATTGCTCTCTGACTTCCAACACCAATAGCAATACCGTATTTCTCGGCAATCTTTGCAAGAAGTTCATTTATCTTTATAACACTTCTATGGCCTCCTGTTATGCCAGTTATCATTAATGGAGCTTTTAAGCTATAGCCTAGGAAGTTAATAGATAAATCAATATCATTATAATTCAGGCCTGGAAATGCATTATGTACAAATTTAATATTACTATATATGTCTGAACAAAGACTTGGATAGACTATGTTCTCCCTAATAACTATATCTATATGTTCATACTTTCTATTGATTGTAGCATTTAACACTAGACATCCACCATATGCTTTCAAGGTAAATCAAACCAATTATATGCTAGGCCACACTATATTAAAGATATATCTCTAAACATAAAAGTATAGTTAGTTTATAGATGATCTATTGAAGAGTAATAATCGATACATAGTTCCCCAAATCCCATATATAATGACCATTTAAAGGAGGATATAGTTCATAGACTGCATAGTATATTCCATTAATAATTCTTTCAGCTTCACTAAATAAGTCAGAACACTCGCTAAATCCTCTAGATAATACACAACGGGCTATGGAAAGAACTGTATGACCTCCTAAATGAACTATTGCAGAATTTATAGCTTGATCTTCAATAAGTAATAGAGCTTTATTGTAATCAATAATGTTTCTATCAATAAACTCTATGTTCATTTCATCCATTATCACTACTGGTTGTTCACCATCTCTATAAATGAGTGATTTCGAAGCTAAATAGGATTTCTTTAAGGCATTTACAACTACATTATTGAGACCAAGTTCTTTATCTATTGTTCTTGATATATCAAATAACTCATTAATATCTATACCAAATAATTTTAGTGATTCAATAGTTATTGCCACATATGCTCCTAATGCATATTCTATGTTACCATATATATCAATTTGTAAGCCTTGTCTAATATCTTCAGAAATTATCTTTTTAAAAAATACACTTAGATATTTCTCTAATAACTCTAAATAACTACTTGGAGAACTATGTAAAACTACGTTAACATTATTTTCTATAATGCTTACTTTAAACTTTATTCTAGTTGGAGTCAATATAGTGTATACTGGGTTATTAACATTTATTGGGGTAGAAAATATTGGAACAGGTATATTATATATAGTTGTCTCTATGATCTCTTATCACCGATATATAAATATTGAGTAAACAGGCTAATTTAATTATCCATGACTATAATGGAATAATTATTTACCGTAAAACCTTATTGAAGCATAGCCAACAACAGCGGCTTTATTGCCTGATGTATCACCACTTGTAGCATATTTTAATAGTTCAGCTTTTGCATTATCACCATATACTTTCTTAGTATACTCCATTATCACCATTATTCCTCCAGGACCACATATCGATATATTAAGCTCCTTAATAATATTATAGAATTTACGAGTATCAAGTTCAAGGATCTTTTCTATGGCTTTAAGATCTTTAGATTTAGCTGATTCATGTGGCTCATAATGTGTGAAATCACTGCTTGCAAGAATAACTATATCACGTTCACTATGTGCTATCGCATCATATATAGCATTTGCAAGATCTATTGCAACTTCAGGTGTTTGCAGTGCAAGTACTATTGGCACTATCTTGAATTTATTACCAAATAAATACTGGAGAAACGGTAATTGAACTTCTATTGAGTGCTCTTCAACATGTGCATAAACATCTAATTCAGCATACTCACTATTATTAACAATGCTTCGTGCTAATTCTGTATCAACCTCTATTTCACCAAGAGGAGTAGCCCATTTACCAGATGGATAAACGGATACTAATGCACCATAGCCAGTATGGTTAGGTCCTATGATAATAAATGTCTCAGGTAATCCTTCTTCAGCAAGCTTTAGATAGGAATAGGCAGCTACAGGACCACTATAGATATATCCTGCATGTGGTACAACGAATCCTGTACTTTCTTTAACTCTAGTAGATGATGGCTTAGGCAGTACACCGGGACCTACGGAATGTTTAAAGGAACTCTCTATAGCTCTCCTAAGATCATCCGGGTTAATAGGGTAAAAGTAACCAGCTACGGCAGGACTACGGATCTCAGGATATATTTCCATGATTGTTACCTCTGAATCCTTGTTTCAAACTCACTAGGAGGCTCTGGCAAGTCACCATCATGTGGCAATAGTCCACGTTCACGCAGTACTTGGCGTGCAAGTAGCCAGTATATTAGTGCTAGGCTCTTCCTACCCTTATTATTAGCTGGTACTATAAGGTCTATGTATTCTGTACGGTTATCTGTGTCAGTTAACGCTATTACTGGAACACCTATTTCAGCAGCTTCCTTAAGTGCCTGTGAATCAGCTCTAGGATCGGTTATCAATACTATTTCTGGCTCAAAATATTGTTTAAGCGATGGATTAGTGAATATACCCGGCAAGAACCTGCCCGTGAACGCATGGCATCCAACATATTTACAGAATTTCTGAGCTGGCTTTTGACCATATTGTCGTACGGATACAACAGCTATTTTCGAAGGATCATATCTAGCCAAAAACTTAGCTGCAACTCTAATACGTTCATCAATCTTTCTAATATCAAGTATATATAAACCATCATTTCTTACACGATAAACAAATTTCTCCATAAACTTTGTACACATATGTGTACCGATATGCATACCAGCTGCAAGATATTGTTCAAGAGGTATCAATAATTCAATATCTCTATGTTTAACCTCTCTACTCTCTTCCTTAGGAGCTTGTCTACTTTCCTCGGACATGAATAATCACCTTCTTAAACTAGCTTATCTTGGGGAAATTAAGGATCTCATAAGCAAGATCTACATGAGAGAGGAACATACGTCTGCAACAATACCTTTTAACACCAAGATCATCAAGTACCTTACCCGGATCTTCTCCGGCCTCTACGCGACGTTTAAACTCATCCCATAAGTGTCCTATAGGCCTACCACATGTAAAACATCTAACAGGTATGATCATTCTAGTGCATCACCTATAGCTCTTCTGCCATCTTCTACGTGCACTATACCTCATATACTTTTCAGGTTCTGTTCTACGTGGATCTCCAGAAAGCATGTAACGATCATAGTCGTTTAAGATCCTCTTAAGCTCCAAGTTATCACCTGCATACTTTAGCAAACCTCTTGCAAGAGCCATACGTACTGCATCAGCTTGACTCATATAGCCGCCTCCCTTAACATTGACTCTTATATCAACTTGTTTCCAGAGATCGCCGACTATGACCAGTGGTTCATACATCTTAAGCTTTGCAAGCTCAATGGGCCATATCTCTAATGGTATGCCATTAATCCAGATCCTTCCTTCACCTGGCTTTATGACTGCCCTAGCTATACTTGTCTTCCTCTTACCAGTTGCTATAACGATCTTCTTAGGCTCAACCTTGGCCTTACTCACCTATAAGCACCCCTCCATCCAATGTGTTTAGAAACTTCATATAATGTTATATATTTATTCTTAAGCCTAGAAACATCAGCTTCACGGAACCTAATGAACTCTTCCTCCTTACCACTAAGTTCTGGAGGAACACCTATATAGACACGTAGTCTTTTATACGCGTTCCTTCCACGGGGCTTATTCATTGGAAGCATTCCACGTACTGTTCTCTTAAATAATCTATCTGGAGCCTTAGGCCTTCGAATACCACCCTTATATGGGTTATGCAGAGTCCTTACTTGCTCAATAAGTTTATAGCCCATGATCACTCTCTTAGGCTCGCCACTAACAACAGCTTTCTCTGCATTAACAACTATTATACGGTAACCTTCGAGAAGCTTTTTAGCGATTATACTAGCTAATCTACCGAGTATTTGATCTGTTGCATCAATTATGATTGTTTTCCTACTAGTTTCTCCAGCCATTGTCTACCACCCTAACCAATTATCTTGACATTACTACCACGTGGATTCTCACTTATAAGGTCGAGTATATGTATTGCCTTACCTCCAGCAGACTTTATCTTCTCAAGAGCTTTAAGGCTAAAGCTTATAGCTGCAACAGTTACCGGGTGATCCAGTTTCCCGGCACCCAATACCTTACCAGGTACAATAACTACCTCGCCATCACTTGTATGACGATTAATCCTACTGATATTAATGGCTATTCTCTTTCTCCTAGGTTTTTCAAGTAGATCTGCTACTGTATCCCATATTGGCGCATTATTGCTGTTAGCAGCTTTTCTAAGCTCTCTTATTGTCTTACGCAGTATAATGTTCGTTGGACCTGTTCTCTTCATTGTATCACACCCTCTCTACGTAGTTGTTCAAGGAAGTCATCTAATTTAGAGTCAAGAATACGTATAGCCTCTAAAAGTATTTTCTTAGGAGGTAATGAGCCTGTTGATTCAATAGATAATACATATTCATCTTCACGGAAACTAACAGTAACAGCCCCCTTAGGACACTGTGACTCACATAGCCTACAAAATGTACATTCGATGATCTTATCTTTATCTACAACAGGCTTTCCATGAGATAATTTAAAGATCCCTTTAGGACATATATCTATACAGACTTCGCAACCTTTTTCACATTTACCATAATCGATCTTTATATCAGGTACATATTTATGGGCAGCAACTGATACAGGGCTCCACTTAGCATGCTCTTTACCACGTCCAAGCCGTGCATATGCCTCTAATCTTATTTTTTGACCAGGGCCAAGTACGAGAATGGGTATTGACTCATAGACAGGTTTTACATCGGGATCACTTGACAATAGATCTCTACTATATATAGTGAGCGGGGTATTGCCTTTATTTTCAGCCTCAAGATCAAGTTTTACAAAACATTCTTCAGAGAATATTGTCTCTTCTCCGCCTCTGCACTCTTCCGGAGACTTATATTTATTTAATGCATACTCACTAGTCAATGGTATTAGTCCAAGTCTATGAGCAATTATCTCGTCATAGAATACACTAGTGTTAAGAGTGAATACAACTGTATCCACAGCCATGGTAGGTACTTCACTAATCATAACTCTTCTAATAGCATTTAGAATCTGTAAGGAAATATCTTTAACATAGAGTTTAAGCGTTAAGGGAGTTTTTTCTAAAATATCTATTTCCAATACATCATCACCAAGTAAAATTTAGACTCTTCTACCACGCCTACCTCCAGGCCTCCTAGTAGTATCATGAGGCAGTGGTGTAACATCTTCAATTCTACCAATAATGAATCCTGCACGAGCAAGCGCACGTATTGCAGCCTGTGCTCCGGGCCCAGGTGTCTTAGGACCGTGTCCTCCAGGCGCACGTACCTTTATATGTAGTGCCGTTATACCCTTGTCCATGGTAGCAGATGCTGCACGACTAGCAGCTAGCATTGCCGCGTATGGGCTTGGCTTCTCACGATCAGCTTTTACAACCATTCCACCGCTTGCACGGCTTATAGTCTCTGCACCAGTTAAGTCTGTTATATGGATTATAGTATTGTTTGGCGAACTATAGATATGGGCTACACCCCATTTAAGCTCACGAATCGAGAAGGCCATAATAATCAACCTCCAGCTTGTTCTTCAGCTAATTTCTTAAATGGACTTGTAGGCGCATAATCTATTAGATCCTCTTCATCTCTAGTAACAAGGTATCCTGGAGCAGTAACTCTACGTCCAGCAATAGCTATATGTCCATGGACTATTAATTGCCTAGCTTGATAGATTGTTCTAGCAAGTCCCTTACGATAAACAATGGTCTGAAGCCTTCTCTCAAGAAGATCCTCTACAGACAGTGAAAGAACATCATCAAGAGTAGCGTTTTCAGGTAATAAACCAAGTTGGTATAGACGGCGTAGAAGAGCCTTCTCAACCTTTTCACGGATCTCCTGGGGTACAGCAAGCAATGAGCGTGCTTGATGCCTAAACTTACGTATGATCGTCTGTGCTATCCATAGCTCCCTCTTGTTACGTAGTCCATATTCACCTACAAGCCTCATCTCATACATTAATCTCTCTTTACGCCATGGATGCTTAGGGCCTATCCATTTCTTCCGAGGCTTACGCGGATCGCCCATAGCTTATTACCTCCTCTTCTTCCTTACACCAACAGTTATGCCTAGACGCCCAGTTGTACGTGTTCTCTGTCCACGTACCTTTAGACCGAGTGCATGCCTTATACCACGGTAGCTCTTAATTCTCTTTTCTCTCTCAATATCCTGTTTTACATAGAATATTAGTTCAGCACCAATCAAATGCATGTTCCTCCCACTAACATAATCCTTCCTACGATTAAGAACCCATTCTGGAAGACCATAAGCTGATAAATCCTTTAATGCCTCCTCTATCTTTCTAACCTCAGCATCTGTTAAGAAACCAATTCTCTTCTCAGGATCAATACCCAGTGTACGGCATAAAGCATATGCTAGATTTACACCAATACCCTTTATTTCTGCAAGACCCCATGCAGTCTTAAGGCTGCCGTCGACATCAGTTCCTGCAATACGTACTATATACTTAAATGCTTCTTCACTCAAACCTTTATCCTCACCCAACTACTTTAACTACTCCCCTACTCTAAAGCACCTAAAAAACCTATACTAAAACTGGTTTTAAGGATTTTCCTATACAATATAGGTTTCTATGAGATGATCTTTAAGAGTATAGCATACATCCTCCTAGCATTTTCAAGCATATCATGATCGTTATTAAAGAACACATATATCTTACTACCACCTAGCCCAATCACTTTTTTAGCAACTTCTAGTAACTCTTCATCAGTATAGTAATGAACATACCAAAAACTACGTCCATGCATACGAACATATACATAAGGGGATGAACGAGCATAAAATAGGAAGTCAGGAGAATCAATAGAGACAATCGTTATGCCTAGTTCCTTAGAGCGATCGATCCACTCGTCATTAAACCAGCTAGTATGTCTCCATTCAACAGCCATTCTAGATCCAAGCTCTGTTTTGGATGCAATGTACTCTATACGTTCCCAATTAGTCTTAGACGCTGTATAACTCGGTGGTAACTGGAATAGATAGAAATCAATTAAGCCCTTCTCCTCAAGCGGATTAACTCTAGCCATAAGATATCCTAGCCATTCAAGAGCTTTAGGAGGCTTTAACCTATATACATGGGTAACCATACGATGGACTTTAATAGCCCATCTAATCTTATGGGATAAACGACTCCATCCAAGAGCCATGGATCTATATGGCAGTCTATAGAAGCTAGAGTTAAGTTCAACAGCATTTAATCTCGATTCCCTAGCATACCATTTAAAACCATCCGGGTTCCAGTCATAACTCCAACCACTAGTGCCAACATATACTTCAACCAATAATAAATACACCCATATAATCCGTAGAGGCCGATCTCATCATGGAATCAGCCCACGTTGGGATTCTTCACTAATAATAGATATGTATAGAAAAAGCTATAGCCTTAGCGTTCATACGTAGTTTAATTTTATTCCTAAATAAATATTAAAATACTAGGTGAAGATTAAATGAACTCTACAGATCTTTACAAAGATTGTAAAGGTAATAGCATTTGTATGGTTGAAGCTTTAAAAATAGCTATTGATAAAGGTTATGAACCATCTCTAGAAGAAATTAAGACGATTAGTAAGTATTTAGGCCAACCCACTAAGAAGATCGAGGCTTTTGAAGGCAGGTACCTTGATGTATTTACTAGGCTCATACAGAAAAACTGCATTATAACAGAGCATGGAGCCCTATGTATTTACAGTTGGAATCCTAGAGCCTATGTAAGATACTTTCCAGTAAGTATTGATGCAGTAGGCACTATATTATTCATAGATCATGAGGGAAGAGTTAAGACACTAGCCTATCCCAGCCATAGAACATATGATATTGAAGGCCATCGTGTTAAGATACTTGATCCAGAGACAACTCCTATAATTGAGATCACGAAACGTATAGACGGGTATCCCATAACATTCTATCATAACCCAATAATTAAGAGATGGATCCCAGCAACCAGATATATACTTCATAATATGATCTATTGGGGAAGAAGGATTGAAGTAGTTGATATTGAAGAAATTATTAATCCCTATGCTAGACTAGCTGATGAAATTGCAGAAAGACAAGGGCTTTACAATGAACTGAAAGGATATGATGACTGGACTTTTACATTTATTTTAAAGGTACCTGAACCAGCAATATTAAAGCCAAATATAGAGCTATATGATGCTAGCGATGCTGAACTCGTATTACTTAATGCACGGAAACCTGATGGAGAATTATTAACGGTTGAGGAAAGTTCTAAATTAATAAAATGGACACATGTACCGATCATTGAATTAAAACTAGATAATAAGGAAAAGCTTCGATCCTTTATAGATAAGTGTAGGTTTGATCTTGAATATAGGAGTACTATGTTAAGGTACAGGGACAACGATGTATTTAGACCATATACTTTAGAAGTAAAATCTAAGATATATCCCGAGGCCATGAAAGTAAAATATTCATCTGATCCAAAATCATTGCTTATACTTACATCATATGGTTATGGCGAACATGCTGTTAACTTACTTATAGACTATGCAGATATAAAGAATGCTGGCTTGGAACTAGTAAAGCTATATGGTGAATTAGAAAATAAGATAAAGAAAATAATAGATAGTGATCAAATTATTAAAGCACTAAAAATGTTCAATTTAGAACATCAATTAAAAGGTGAAGTAGAGAGAGCTAGAAGAAAAGGCGACATAACTAGATTTCTTAGGAAACTAGTTGCATTGCTTGCCGGAGAAACTATATATGAAGCTAAAGAAAACATAAGTAAATTATTAAAGCTACTTTCCGAAAAGTAGCATCATACTGGTTAGTTTTTCTAACTATTATATTAGATACATTAAGCTTATAAGTAAGTTTTACATAAGGTTTAGATTGGTGAAAAGATATGAAAGCTTTCAAAGACCTAATCTATACTCCTGAAACTGCAAAAGGAGAGGCTATATCAAAAGTTGAATCACATACTCCTAAAATTGATGCACCAGATACTGTAAAAGCTGGTGAAAAATTTAAAGTAAGAATAAAGGTAGGTCCTCATCCAAACAAGCCTGAACATTCCATTAGAAAGATCGAGTTATACCTATATGAGGAGGGGAGACCATTTAATCCAATATTACTTGGATGCTTTGAAATAGCCCCTGTCTATATGGAGCCGGATATAGAGATCACCTTAACACTTAAGAAAAAAGGAGTACTTTATGCACTAAGCTATTGCAATCTACATGGTCTATGGGAAGCTAGAAAGGAAATAAATGTTGTTAGCTAGGTATCGAAGGGTTTAGATAATGTATAATAAAATAACTATAAAGACAAGTAATTGCCAATTAGAGAAAAACATTCTTAAAGCTATTGAGATCTATAATAAGTATAGATCGCCTGAAGCTTTCGCTAGACTCATGGGTATAAAGGAAGATAAGATCATGGTTAAATTTGGGGGAACGTTTTGCTATACATGTGGAGTTAGAGACTGGATAGAGGATCTTGTCTATATTCTTATGGATCATGGTTTAGATGCTAAGCTAGTAGCTTATATAGAACCTCCTACAAATAGTGATAATTATAGGATTGGTATTTTAAAGATCATGAATTTTACTAGTAATTCATATAAAGGTGACAATAATTGGCCGCAATTGACGAAAAAGATATGAAAATAATAAATATGTTATTGGAAAATGGGAGGATCTCATATAGTGAGATCGCCAAGGCCATAGGCTTAAGCGATGTTGCAGTTATTAAAAGAATTAGAAAACTCGAACAGATAGGCATAATTAGAAAATACACTATTTTAATTGATCCTAAGAAGTTGGGATATAAAGTTGTATCAATAACAGGAATTGATGTAGAACCCGAATACATATTTAATATACTTAATATCCTTAAGGAAAAAGACTATGTAAAGTACTTGGCCATAACTTCAGGAGATCATGGTATAATGGCTATAATATGGGCTAGAGACAGCGATGACGTGGCCAAAATACATGGCGAAATAGCTAAAATGGATGGTGTTAAACGAGTCTGCCCAGCAATAATACTTGACATTATAAAGGAATAGTATGTTTACTTATCATTCAACTTCTATACCCAACAGTATAGATGCTATCCTGCCTATACCGTATGTCAACATAGCCGATCCCAGACCAGCACATATTAATTCCAACATTTTCCATTTAATACTCAATCCAGCTGATACTGCTATCAAAAAACCTGTTATTCCAAGCATAATAGCTGCTAGAATAAATGACAAGGGTATGGACAGCTGAACTGGTAATAATAGGAAATAGGGTATTAATGGAACTAGGGCACCAATAATATAAAATGTACCAGTATATAAACCAGCTTTTACAGGGTTTTCAAGAGCTTCTTCCTTTAACCCATATTCTTCTTCAGCAATAATCTTTCCAAGTAATTCCCTATTCTTAAGAGCTTCATCTGCTATAGTTTCTGAGGTTCTATTACTAAAACCCTTTTTTCTCATATAATTGAATACTCTGTCTCTAAAAACCTGGGAATATATCGTGATGCAAGAAATATTCTTGTTAAAACACCTAGTCTTACTTGTTTTTGTGCCCTCACACTGGTAAAAGATCCTATGCCCATGGATAAAGCACCAGCAATACCTACTATAAGGCCTCCAAGCGCTACATTGAATGGATTACCATAGGCACCAGCTAGACCAGCTGATACAGATAACACCTCTACAAGTCCGTCACTCATACCAAGTACAGCGTCTCTAACATAGTTCATAAAATCCTTAAACTTAGACTCCTCATCAATAAATTCGTCTTCATGTACCAGTTCATCTTCTAATATGTTGTAAAGTTCCTTTTTCTCATCACTACTTAGATCTGGGCTCTCTAAAAGTTTTGTATAAACTTCGATAGCACTAGATTCACTTGCCTCTAAAAGTTTTAATGTAAGACCTAAACCTATGATCCTAAATAAGAGTGTATAAATCATTATTTTTAACTTGTTAGGTTTTATCTTAGAGGGATCATAGCCTCGACGTCTAAGAAAATCCAACCAAAATTTTACGTGGCGACCTTCCATTTCCGCTATTTTAATAAGCTTCTTAGAAATAGGTTTATGTCTATACATTTAGCCAATCTACTATATATGATGGTTGCTTCTAGTTCATCCTTTAAAGAGTATATTACTATCTCTATGATGCCCAAGTATATACACCTATAATGCCATACTAAATATTTATGGATAATATCTTATTTCATAGTATTAATTAGCTCTTTAACTGCTTCACGTATTCTTTGTATTGATTCAGTGTTTATCATGCCTCTAAACTCTACTACTCTAAGTACGTTAAAGCCTTTTGATGATAATTCCTTATTTAATAATTCTCCTACCACACCACCCCATCCATATGATGATATAATTAAGACTGGGATATTCATATTAGCTTTTCCTATTATTAGATCAGTATAGTATTTTATTAATGGGAATATATTTGATTCATATGTTGCTGTACCAACAATTAATGCTGAAGAATCTCCTATTTCACCAAGTACATCAGATATATCATCTCTAAACGTATCAGTTATCTTAAATACGATTGGATTAATATTATTTTTCCTAAGTTCATCAATGACCATATTTATAGCCTTCTCAACAAACCCGTACATCGAACTATATAAAATTAATACTTTTCCTTTGGACTGTAGGCCATAAGCTAGCGATTGGTATAGTTTAACAATTTTCATAGGATCATTTTTCCATATTAGCCCGTGTGCAGGCGCTATAATTTTTATATCTAATGATAAGCTATTTATCTTCTAAATATTCTTAATTACAAATTTTCTATATCTACCAATAATTGAGACAAAGTATTTACGCACATATCTTCCATATTTTTCTATGAGCTCTTCATCATCGTCATATAGTGAGGAAGGAATAGAGAAGCCTCCGAATGCATCACAGCTGAACAATATACCATTATAGCTTGAATATGTCATTATTGTTTCCGGCCAGTGAAGCCATGGTGTATGTATGAATTTTAACTTTATATCATCCTTAAATACAAGCTCATCACCGTCTCTTACATGTTTAAATCTCGGAGCTACTCCATAAAATGATGTTATCATAGATCTTGTTAGCGGATGCCCTATTACTGTAGCATTTTTAGCATATTTTAATAGT
>CAZVWZ010000005.1:32180-33528 GCA_964631195.1 uncultured Desulfurococcaceae archaeon | reverse complement strand
ATGACCTATGGTCATTGTATCTGGATGATCCTCTGCATACCATTCACGTGGGTTCCATATACCACGTAGGCCGGCACCAAGATCCATTGTTAGCCCTCTTACAGTTGAACGAGTGGGTGTTACCTCTAATCTTGTTACAACCCAAACACGTACACTTTCCTGTATAATTAACTCAGTACCTTCCTTGTATAGTTGATCTCTTTCTTCTTTACTACTGAATTCTCCAAAGAATATCTTCTGACATACTTCATCTATTGTCTTGTTATGGTAGCTCCACCAACCTGGTACTTGGAATCCAGGCATCCATCCATACCATGGAGCTCCAAACTGGTTGATCGTACCATAGTCATATCTGTCTATACCACCTTTACCCCAGCCCTCTGTATAAATGTGCCACTGGAAGTCATATGGATTGCTTGCATATACTCTTGTAATTGCCTCACCAAACGTTAGATAAAGCCTCTGTACATCGAAGCCTAACCTAACAAGGTTTGTTGCTAAGTTATCACCTATCTGCCTTCTCTCATCCTCTGTTCTTATAATGAACTTAAGTGTTATTCTTTCACCATTGTAATACCAGTAAGTACCTAGCTTCTCTGCACCTACAGCAACTAACTTCTCTGATATAATTCTATTGGCTAGATCTAGATCGTAGCCGAATCTGTATTTAGCAATAATGTCAGCTATTGTGGCATAGTCCGGATCATATGGGCTGAGGAAAGTGTACATTGGTACAGCAAATCCATTATAAATAGCAGTAACTATGGTATCCCTGTCGAATGCATAGTTCATTGCAAATCTTATTTCTCTAAAAGCAAATGGATTTATACCGTAATCTGGATGAGCTCCAAATTCTACGTATGTCCATCCGCCTTCTTCACTAGCTTCATAGTAGACAATAGCGTCTGGAGGTACTCCCTCCATATCAGCTATTTCATCTAAAGTGTAGTATCCAGTATAGTTATGATAATACACAGGCGATGGGTTAAATATGAAGTTTACTAGTCCTGCTGGTGCAGTATATATGGCAATATTTGGATCATCTTGCATCTCTACAGCTAAAGATGGAGGTACTCCAAACAAATATACATCAATATCGCCTGCATCTAATGCGTCCTTAACTTGGTCTAAAGTGTACCTCTTATATATTAAAGTGTCTGTCTTAGGCCCTACTGTCTCTTGCGCCATTACTGGCTGAGAAACCATAATTAGAGACAGCATTGGTAGTAGAAACATAGCCGCGATTAATATGGATAGGATCCTCCTATACACAATTTACCACCATAAACTCGGATTTCTAGAATCCATTATATACCTCCTTTCTATTTAAACCTTTTCAGTTGTACAA
>CAZVWZ010000005.1:0-32080 GCA_964631195.1 uncultured Desulfurococcaceae archaeon | reverse complement strand
CCTTTTCTAATTATTTTTGAAACATGGATAGTATTATAAATTCTTTTTAAATGATCCTCATTATAAGGTATTACATATAAATCGAATTTAAGATCTATGTTACCATTATTAATAATGTGTATACTTGGCCCTACATATATTAACTGTATTAGTGAAATAACTCTTGTACATAGGCTTCCATACCAAAAAGCTAATTCTATAATATTTAATGTTTTATTTATAATTTTTAGTCCAGTGAATGGAATAGGGGATTTTAAGAAACTATCAATGAAACGAATATTTCTTATATTGGGAGCTGATTTAAGGTATACTGAAGTTGTTTTATTTATTGTTAACAATGCACCAGGTATAAATGTTACATTAGCAATCCAAAATGTATTACCCTCTACAACGAAACCTAATGATACATTATCTCCTTTCCTTAGATTTGGATAATCCCTATCAATAAATGTTACATTAATTATTGTTATCCTTAGCATATAATGATCATAGTCAATATCTACATTGTAGTCATAGTGTCCAAGCGGTATTTGTAGATCGATTAAAAATAATCCCCATATTATGAATGAAAGTATAATTAAACTATAGACGTATAATCTGGCTCTCCTTTTATGCCTAAGTTTTCTTCGCATCCACATTTCCCTGGGTTTAGTCATAATGCAATTTTAGAATATAAATATAAGAGGAGTTCTATAAATTTATTTCAAAGTAGATAATCAATGTTTCGCCTGAGGCCAAATAATGATAGAAAACCTTGATAAGACATATACGTTAAAGTATTTGGTAGCAATATTTGTATTACTAGCATTCGCTTTTGCTCTAGCTATATTAGCTATGGAGACTGAATCTGTTGAGATTCATAAAGAGAAGACAATTGATTTATCAAATGGTATTAGCTCACCTATTTTCGAGATATTTGAATATAAGCCTGAGGATGCATATGTAGCAGCAAACTTAACCATTACCTCGTATTGTCAAAATAACATTAATATAAGCTTAATCTTTTTCTACTTTAATGGCGATAACGTCTTAACAAATGGTACAAATACTGTGCTAGGGTATAATGAAACTGTGGTTATGAAACTTAATAATATGCATGCGTCTGTATTCATAGACAAATATAATTGTTGTATCAATTTAGCATTAGATACAAAATATAATGTTCAAAAATATGGATATTTATCTATTCCAGCCTTTATATTTTCAGCCATGGCCATGATTTTGATAATAAAACTTATACATATTATTGTAATACAAAAAACAATTGAATATCATAATCCCTAGTAAAAGTGAGACAATAGTGATAATTAATTTTCAATATAAACTTTATTTCCACCTGCTCTTTTTAATTTTCTTAGAAGCCTTATGGCTCTAGATCTACCATTTGTTCCATAATATGCTTCCCTTCTTGAACGAGCATTCTTTCCAATTATATAGTCTTTTATAGCTATTATCGTGATCTTGCCTCCTACATCATTTATCTCCTTCCAGATCCTCATCAAATCATCCTTTAACTCTATAGGCTCAACACATGGGATCTCAATGATTGCTTCCTCAGTTCCTCTTTTCCAGTCAAGTCCAAATATTACTGTACCACTCCATTTTCTTGAGAAATCATATACGAGATTTGATAGCAAACCAGTAATGATGTTAGGAGAATACCTACTCCATCCTTTTTCCTTAATCATTTCATCAAATCGATCTAGATCTAAGGCTACTATTGTGCCTTTAACTAATTTCAGTGTGAGACTAGGCTCTTCATCCCTTGAAGGGTCCATGGCTGCCCACTTCATCATCTACAATATTCTTATAATTAAAATGCCTAATATAGTTAAAAGCTCTTTAAAAATTATTAGAGAATTAGAAAGAGATTTAAACCAACTATTAGAAAAAGCATTATATTCTTGATTTAAGGCAGCCTAGTTGTTTTAATCTTCCAGCTATTCTAACAACAGCATCCCCCACTTCACGTTCCTCCTTAGCACCAGTTATCACCATTTTACCACTACTAAAGATCAATAATACAACCCTAGGATCTCTCATCCTATGGATCAAACCGGGAAACTGTTCAGGTTCATACATACTATCCTCTAATAGATAAGCTGCTCTCTCGAGATTGACCTGCGCATGTATATCTCCAGATGCAACTATGTTCTGTACCTGTATCTTGGGTCTACCAGTGATCAATATACCGTGTTTACGTAGCAAATAAATTATTCTCTTAACAGCCTGTATCAACATTTTAGTACTCTTAGCTCCAGTAACAACCATTTTACCTGATTTAAATATTAATGCCGTAGTCTTGGGTTTATCAAGTCTGAGAATAAGCCCTGGAAATTGATCTGGTTGATAAGTTACATTGGGTACATTTCTCTCAATAGCATTAAGATCTAGTGTCTGGTCCAGTATAACAGTAGCTACTATGTTTTCAATATTAGTAGTTGGCTTTATCCCTAGTTTTTCACCCACCTAGAACACCTCCCCTTATAAACCATGAATTTTATGGTTTATAAATGGTTTATAAACTATTATAAAACCATTTGCTCACGCATAAATAGTATTTCAAGTCTTGGAAGCTCTAATACACCTGTATCCTCTATTATAGCAATAGGTATCGTTTCTTCAATTAAACCATATTTTCTCATAATTGGTGACAAATAATTTTCTCGATCAAGAGATATGGTATTCCCAGCTTGATAAGCGCCAAGTGCTGGTAATACTATTATATGTGCTTTGTCGATCGTTGGAGTTTTTAAGTAGCAATGAACTTTTGTTAGAAGACCTAGTTCATCAACTATGCCTATACTCGGATGTTCATGGCCTATTATTATAGCTTCGTAGCCTTCTATATCAATGTCCAAGTGGCCATGAGTTAGTAGTATTTTCTGATCTCCTACATACAGGTCGTATGTAATGTGTAAATCTATATCGTAATCCTTCAATATAATTGGTATATAATTGTCGTGGTTACCTCTGATAATTATTATTTCTTTAACATTCTTTTCATTAATTAAATAATCTAGAAATTTCTTAACTTCATATCTTTCTTGCCTTAATAGTTTATCAAATGCATGTTTTAAATCACCATCAATAATGATCGTATCAATATTGCCTATTATGGAGAAAGCTTTATCAATAAACTTTATTGCCCTAGAAAGTTGAGCTCTTGGAATAAAATAGCCGTTCCTAGCCATATCCTCTTCGAAACCTAAGTGAAGATCGGCGAATACAAGTGTATTAACTCCATCGATGAATAATGTCCTAGTATCTCCCACGACATATAAGTTATCATAAATCTTTCTAAGCATATCCTTTCACAACCTATTGTTAAAATATTCAATGAAACCTTATTAAACAAGTTTAGAAAAGCGGGCCCGCCGGGATTTGAACCCGGGACCTACGGGTTAAGAGCCTCAGCCTCCACCAACCGGATCTGGTTGGTGGTGTCCGCCGCTCTACCAGGCTGAGCTACGGGCCCTTCTCAGCGTTTATGATTACTTACATTTTGGTTTTTATTTCTTATTCCTAAACTATCTTGATATCTTCACTAAATCCCATCCATGTTTTACAACGACGTCCACACCTTTAAACTTAAGGTATTCACTATTCTCATTTACTATTTTCTTAATAAGATCGGCTATTAATGTAGCTATTTTCATCATTTTTTCTCTTTTCATAACAAGTCCTAGTTTGGTGACATTTACTTCAGCAAGTAGACGTTCTCCTCCTCTCCTAATTCTTAAAATAGGGATATTTACTTCGCCCGAGAAGGTATTGTCTAATATCTCCTCCATGATCTTTAGAAGGTATTTTTCATAGGAAAGTACATCATGCATAGACTCAATAATGCTTCTTTCACTAAAAGACTTCTCTCTTGGACGTGTCATAGAAGGTATTCTAGGCAATATTTTCTGATAAAACCTCTTCATAACACTTTTTGGCAGCACCTGTGTTTTCTCCATACTTGATCTAATAGATATTGTTGAGGCTGGCGATGGAACAGGTGTATCAGCAATAGTTTCTCTAGAAATTAAGGATTTTTCTATTTTCTTCTCCTCTACAGCAGGTGACTCTTCAATAACTGTTTCAATAGAAACACCGAATCTCTTAACTGGGAAATTAAGAGGCAACTCTATGAATTCAAGTATTGCAGAAATATAATTTTTATTATTTATTTTTTCTACAATCTTTGATACAATATTACTTCCTACTTCTTCTTTACCAGCTATGGTTCCACATGCAGCAATAATAGTTGAACCGCATATTACCGATATAAGTTCATCCCATTTACTCGTCTCTCTATCCCTAAGACTTACTCTAATATAGAAACATCTGCCCTTGCTTTTATCCAGTATTATTTTAAATATTTTAGATACTGTATCTCCAATAATACGTTCAACTCCATAAAATATTCCTTCAAGATTAATATATGCTCCGAAAGCAGAATTCCTTAATTGTTCACTAATTCTATCAATATCTTCATGCATTTTAATCTCTACTACTTCAGACAATCTCTACACCTATTATTCTAAGAATATCTTGAAGATCTCAGTCAATCGACCCTTCTTCATCTCCAAGAGCGGATCTGTCTATGTCGGCATCAGCACTCTCTAGTTAAAAGATTAGAAATAGTAGCTAAAATATTTAAACCATGTATAATTTCTCCTTAATGAGATCGGGAAGATCATCTTCTTTCAGAACTTTATACGTATAAGGAGGCTCTTTTACTTTAGGACCTATAACAATATACTTATCAGGATCAGATGGTTCACGGCTCTTTAAAACCCTAACTTTTACATACCATCCATCCTTTCTCTGAACATAAATATACTTTCCATGTTTTCCTCCCATAGCGATCACCATTAATCCTTTTTATACCATTACACTCTTATAAAGAACATAGCATATCCAAGTAATAAATCCAGCGGTTGATATGAATTGGCATATATAGTTGGTGTAGATGGTGGAGGTAGTAAAACAGAGGCCGTGATAGTTGATACAGAAGCTATGGAAATTACAGGATACGGTGTTTCGGGGCCAAGTAATTATCATAATGTAGGTATGGATAATGCTGTAATAAATATTATGGACTCTATTATAAGGGCTCTCGAAAATGGTATGCTTGAAATCGATACATTCGATAGTTTATGCATAGCACTTGCAGGTTTAGATACAAGGTATGATCTGCAATATTTTAGAGATAGGCTTGAAGCATTTAATTGGAGTAAGAAAATCATTATAGAACATGATGCTCATGAGGCTTTAATGGCTGGAAGTTATGGAAAACCAGGTATTTCAGTCATAGCAGGTACTGGAAGTATAGCTTATGGATGGGATGGAAAAAATAGGTATATTGCAGGAAATCATGGATGTATACTAGGAGATCAAGGCAGTGGTTTCTGGATAGGATACCAAGCATTACAAACTGCTGTTAAGATGCTAGATGGTAGATTACCTAAGGGTCCATTAGCCGATCTTGTCCTTAAACACTTTAATGTTAAGGATAAAGAAGAACTATCATATTTTATTTACCAAATAGGTTTTAATGTTGAAATGATAGCCTCGCTCGCTCCAATAGTTAAAAAAGCTTATGAGGCAGGAGATCAAATCGCCGAGAAAATACTAGTGGACGCTGCATTCGAACTTGCCGAAGCTGTTAAAGCTGTGGCTAAAAAGCTAAAAATTATTGGCAAGATCCATGTTTACTATACTGGTGGAATATTCAATATAGACATTGTTAGAAAAGAGTTTGAAAATATTTTATTGAGAGATATCTCAGGAGTAGTTGTTGAAAGACTAAAATATAGGCCAGTATTGGGTGCTCTGGTTATAGCCGCTAAATCCATAGGCCTAGATATCCAATGGGATCAATTAAAGGGTATCGATATGCTTAGAGTAAGAGTCTAATGAAATCTACGATATATCAGTTGTTTAACATAGTCCAATATCACACTTGAACTAAGCTTACTTCCTCCATAGAGACGAGATCTAAATATATATGGAACATCACATACTCTTGCATCAGGATTTAAACATATTATTTCTATAAGAATTTTATATCCAATAGGCACTATACGTGGATCTAGAAGGTAGTCCCTTTTACACCCGAAGAATCCACTCATAGGATCGCTCGTTTTCCTAGTTATCGGAAGCATAATATGTGCTAGGTATGTTGCAATCTTACTTTCTAAAAGCCTAAATTTACTCCATCCCTCAATTCCTCCTCCAGAAATATATCTTGATGCTACAACTATATCACAGCCTTTAAATAATAAATAGGCGATGTCGATTGTTTTTTCTGGAGGATGCTGTAGATCGGCATCCATTACTATAACATGATTGTATAATGCTTTTTTAGCACCATACATTATTGCAGAGGATAAACCAAGTCTACACATTCTAACAAATACTCTAACCGGATATAACTTCTCAAACTCTCTGGCTATTTCTGCAGTACCATCCGGACTATTATCATCTACTATTATTATCTCATAGTCAAATTCGTGAGAATCCCATATACTAACTAATTTAGGTATTAAGATCCTAACATTTTCTGCCTCATTATAAGTAGGCAGGATTATTGAAAATCCCTGCAAATATGTTCACCAGAGCTCTTTATCTATAGTGCCACGTTATTGTACGTCCAATTATATAATTGGCTATAAAACCTAGTAATATACCTGTAAATGCTGATAAAGCTAGGTTGACCGACAATAGACCTGTAAGAATAAGTATAACACTCGATTGAATGATAAAGCTAGCTATGCTTGATAAATGATACTTAAATAATCTATTCAGCCTATTTATAAAGCCCCCTGGAAGATTCATTTCGCGGAAAGTCCATAGTTCATGGAGAATAAAATTGAATATAATACTTGTTTCAAATCCGAGTATAATAGGGATTAAAAGGAGCTCTGTTTCTCCATAAACATAGCCTAGTAAATTAGCCGCTGTAACAACAGTAGCTACATTTACTAAAGCACCCAATCCACCGACAATTCCGAACCTAATTACCTTGCCTGGCTCCTTTACTAGAAGAGTAATAGAATAGGGTAATCTACCGTAGACCGCTATTATATGCTCAGACAATGGTATTTCATACACTACTTGATATATTCTTCTTGAACGGGCCAATATCTTAGATATGATGCTGGTACCTACAAAACCTACGTCATCAAGCAGTTTCTTTTTAAATATAATAAGGTAACCGTGGGGATGCCCTGTTATCTTATCAAGAATATCTAAAGCCCCAAGTCTTGATAAGAGCTTGCCAAAAATGCCTTTAGGCCTGGATATTACAATAACTGCATCAACATTAGATTTTAGAAAATCCTTTACGTCATATATTATAAATTCAGAAAAAGGTACATTTATATCAGGGATCAAGGCTATATACTCTGATTTCATCTTATCTAAATTATTCTTCAAATAATTATCTAATTCATCATATTCTACACCTTCGATATGGTATAACCCAGCTTTCTCAGCTATACCTGTCTTTATTATAATCTTTGTAACATTGGTTGACTCCAATAGCCCTTCACTCACTCTTATAACTCCTTAATATTGTTAATTATACATAGGGATACATTAAATTACCGGAGGACATTGATACAAAACATTGGTAGTATTATATGGTGAAAGGCTTGGCTAGTGATGAATGGAATGAACTGATAATACAGATTATGAAATGTAAAAAATGTGATTTATATAGAAATAGGAAGAATCCAGTTCCAGGAGAAGGTAGTAGGAATGCAGACTTAATGTTTATAGGAGAGGCTCCAGGTGCCCGTGAAGATGAAACTGGAAGGCCTTTTGTAGGTGCAGCAGGTAAATTGTTGACTGAATTAATAGAGTCTATAGGATTGACAAGAAAAGACGTATATATCACTAATATTGTTAAATGTAGGCCTCCAGGTAACCGTGATCCCAGAGAAGAGGAAATTAATGCTTGTTTACCATACCTTCTAAAGCAGATAAAACTTATAAAGCCAAGGGTAATCGTAGCTCTTGGCAGACATGCTGGTAAAACATTATTTGAACTAACAGGTCTTAAATGGATTAATATGTCCCGTATGCATGGACGTGTCTTTAACGCATCTATAGAGGGGGTTTCATTTAAATTGACTGTAACATATCATCCCGCAGCTGCACTGTATAATCCTAGACTAAAAGGATCTTTGGAGAAAGATTTTAGAGAGACAATTAAGTCTCTTCTCGATGCTCTTCGTAGGAGCCGGGAGAAGATAAGACAACGGACTCTCTTTGAATACTTTTAGATAAGCGTTTCTTACTAACACTATATATGCTAAATATTATTGATGAGATAACCATTACTGCTACTGCTCCTGCAATAGCTATAGCTCGTAAATAATCATGTGGAAACGAGAATTGAATAGAATATGTCCCATATGTACTCCCCTCTAGTCCTTCAATAAAGCTATAAAGCCTTTTATAGACCAGTGCATGAAGTAATGCTGTTGATAATGCTGACAAACTTAGATTACCACTTGTTTCAAGGAACTCCATAGCAGTAAATCCAGATGGCAATATAGTATTCTCATATAGCAAGTACCATGTCATTATCCTTACAACGGTTCTCCTTATGTCTTCTAAAACAAATTTATTTATAATAGTATAGTTGGGTATCGACAATAATGTATTACTTAGATCTCTTTCTACCTTCATAATCTCTGAAAAAGCATACAATGGATCGACATCAATGAACTTCTTTGCATCATCTAGAGGCTCCTTAATAGTTTTCTCGAGGAACTCCTTTCCCTTACCCATAAATAAGTATAGTATGTAGTTATACATTGTCTCAGCTAAATCCATCTCCTCTCTTAATACTTCCTTAATAACATCATGTGTGAATAATTTCTCTTTATAATTCGAGACATAATCAATTAAATTAGACCATTGTCTAGCTGTATAAAGCCTAGCAATAGCAACAGATATGCTTTGAAGAGCATAAACTTCATCTTCAATACTAGATGATTCATTTAAAAGCATAGGTAATGAATTATTAAATAAATACTTTGATTCAAATAATCTTTCATATGCATTTACAATGATATCTATTTCTTCAATAGATAATTCTCCCTTACCAATGTACTTATTGATTATAAGATCGCGAATAGTAGAATAATTCCTATTATATTGATCCTTTATAATCTCTAAAAAACCCTCATGATCCATATAGTACCTTATAATATTATATGCTGTAAGGATATTCCAGAATCCATAAAATGCCCTACTAGCGCCAGTATAATAGTTTGATTCATTAATTTGGACAATTGATTCATTAATACTCTTTAAACCTGTAATGAAATAATTTTCAACATATTTTCTTAGATTACTTGGTAGTGAATCTATATTTTCATTCACGTAATCAATAATTTCTTGGCTATAATTATAAAGTTCATTCCAAGCTTGGTAGAAACCATAAATAATGTTCTTGGAATTGTTAAAGAGTATTTCTTCAAAGACCTTTATATAGCGTGGATATAATTTCTTGCCTATAAAATACTCGTATGAATCAATAAATGTTGATGCAGGATAATAATGTTCTGATTGGAGCAGTGCAGGTGTATAGGGGCCAATAATTCTCACATATTCATGTTCTCTAGCAGCTTTATACTTTAACATAATCCCAGATATATTTCCTACTACTCCATTAGGAGCTAGTAAACCAGTTGCCGTAGCGTTACCATCCCATGGATCGTTTCTTAAAAGGGCGGTAAATCCTAAAGTAAAAGCAAGTGTAGCACTTAATCCAGTTACATTATATTCGCTTTGGATAATAACCTTATAGTTATAATCATCAAAGTGTGTTCCCGAGAATCTTGACGCTAGTTTAACAGCATACTCTATCGAAGACCTTACGTCAAGCGATACTCCATAACCTGTAGACTGTATTATAATTTCTCCATTACCCGGGTAGGATACTTCTATATAAACAGGAATAACAACTCCATAGTTCTCGCCAACTGCAAGAGTTGCTAAATTTAAGCCTCTCCTATAGCTTTCATATATTCCATATACGTGGAAAGGTATAGTTGATAGTATTATCATTGTAAACAATAGAATTACCAGGTATGTTCTAGTTGGCATTCTATACACCGTTTACATTAGAGCATATGTAATTAAAGTGTTTAGAGTTTAATAAATAATAGTTGGAGGCAGGAATAATGGCTATGGAAGATATACTTAATTGGTTAAAGAAGCGGGCTGAAGAATTGAGACGAGAACTAGAAGTCGTAGAGGCATTAATAGATTTTATTGAACACTATCCCACGACAACTATGCCAGAGGACCTAGTTGTTTCAACAAGTGTTGATGGTGTAAAGATCTTGTTGCCCAAACCAATTAATGTAAATGATGTAAAGTTAGAATACATAAACAATAGATTGAGTGAACTTATTGGTGGGAGGTACATGCTATTAAGAGACCATAGTGGAAGATTAAAGGGCGTACTAATACAGGGAGAAGCTGATGAGAAATTAATAATTGATGTGAAGTCTGTTTTAAAGGCTATAGCATATACACCATAATAAAATATTTGATAGGCACCACACCTCAGTGTAACACTGATAAGTCATTGGGTTTATCCTACTTGCCGGGTACCATTCATCGGTGTGGTGCCTATGAAAATCTAATAGTCTTTCCCCTTAAATATACCGTTTCCCCATAATATATTATTGAATACTAAAGTGAGTGTGTATTTAATATGGAGGCAAATAAAACCTCTTCACTAAAAGATATGGAGTTCGGTATATTAGCTAGTACTTTCGAGAAAATAGAAGCTATTACATCACGTACTCAAATGACACTATATTTAGTTGACTTGTTTAAGAGAACTCCTCCCGACATCATAGATAAAGTTGTCTATCTACTGCAGGGTAAACTATGGCCTGAATGGACTGATCTTCCAGAGTTAGGTGTTGCTGAAAAGACATTGATCAAGGCTATTGCCTTAGCCACTAATTCTCGCGAATCAGATGTTGAGAATCTATATAAGAAATTAGGAGATCTTGGTAAAGCCGCTGAACAACTAAAATCTAAAACAGCGAGTAAAGGAGGCATGGGTTTACTAGCATTCATACCTACTGAAAAAGTTGAGAAGTTAACTGTTCTTAAAGTCTATAATACTCTAGCTCGTATAGCCTTAGCAACTGGCGAAGGTAGTCGTGATATTAAACTAAAGCTTCTCGCAGGCTTACTATCTGATGCATCTCCTAAAGAGGCAAAGTACATTGTACGCTTTGCAGAAGGTAGGCTTCGACTAGGTATAGGTGATGCAACTATTATGGATGCATTAGCAATAGTTTATGGTGGAGGAGCTCATGCGAGACCTATTATAGAGAGAGCATACAATCTAAGAGCAGATCTAGGCAATGTAGCCAAGGTAGTTGCTGAAAAAGGTATTGAAGCTCTTAAGGGAATTAAGCCTGAAGTAGGCATACCTGTCAGACCCATGCTTGCTGAAAGATTGAGCAGTCCTGTAGAGATTCTTAAGAAAGCTGGTGGTAAAGCTCTTGTTGAGTACAAATATGATGGTGAACGTGCACAGATTCATAAGAAGGGGCAGAAAGTATGGATCTTTTCTCGTAGACTAGAAAACATAACTAGACAATATCCAGATGTAGTAGATTATACATTAAAACATCTAAAGGCTGATGAAGCAATTATTGAAGGTGAAATTGTTGCTTACGATCCAGATACAGGGGATCTTAGGCCGTTCCAAGAGCTCATGCATAGGAAACGTAAACATGATATACACATTGCTATGAAAGAATATCCCGTTAAAGTATTTCTATTCGATCTACTATATGCTGATGAAGTAGATTATACCGAGAAACCAATTGTTGAAAGGAGAAAGAAACTTGAAGAAATAATCGAGCCTAGTGAGGTATTTAAGATAGCAGAATATATTATTACAGACGATCCTGAGGAACTTGAGAAATTCTTCTTAAAAGCTATTGGAGATGGAGTTGAAGGCGTTGTTGTCAAGGCATTGCATGGAAATGCTATATATCAAGCAGGTGCACGTGGATGGCTCTGGATCAAGTATAAGCGTGATTATAAGAGCGAAATGATTGATACAGTCGATCTTGTAATTGTAGGAGCGTTTCATGGCCGTGGAAGAAGAGGAGGTACCTATGGCGCACTACTGATGGCAGCATATAATCCAGATAAAGATGTCTTCGAAACTGTTTGTAAGGTTGGCAGTGGCTTTACAGATGAGGATCTTGCTAAGCTTCCGGAAATGCTTGAACCCTATGTAATCGATCATAAACATCCAAGAGTTGTTGTGAAAATGGAGCCAGATGTATGGGTAACACCAGCACTTGTAGCAGAGATTATTGGTGCAGAAATCACCTTGTCACCTATTCATACATGTGCAATGGATAAGATTAAGCCTGGTGTAGGCATATCTATTAGATTTCCAAGGTTCATAAGATGGAGACCAGATAAAGGCCCTGAAGATGCCACTACATCTCATGAACTCGTTGAAATGTATAAGAAACAATTAAGGAAAATGGGGAGCTAAGAAAGTAGTTCAGCGACTCCACCAATAGCTTGACCAGGCAGATTTGGCTTAAATACTGCTCTTACTAGCCCTTTTCTTCCATGTAATCTAATTATTTTACCTCTGTAGACATTTCCATTACTATCTCTATAAATTACTTTATAACCAATATATTTAGAGGCTTCTTTATAATCAACTACATTATCTATTCTCAAAATAACTTGATTAGGATACTGGCTTTTAGGGCCTCTTCTAAATCCTAAAATAAATACTTTAATAGACACCATAATCTCACCTATTATATACTCAGTATTTTAGAGGGCCTTATCTTTTTTACATTACAGACTAAATCTATTGATTCTTAACATTATTTCCTCAAGACTAATATTATTAGCATCCATAGATGTAGTACTGTCTAGAGGTGTAAAATAATGGTAATGGTTGTAGTATTTATTGGTGCAGCAGGCAGTGGCAAATCAAGCCTCGTTAAATCATTTGGCTCATGGATTCGTAAAAATCTATTTCTCAGAGTTGCACAAGTAAATCTAGATCCTGGAGCAGAGATAATACCTTATGAGCCAGTCTTCGATATTCGCGATATATTTACCTTGCGTGATGTTATGAGAGCCTATAAACTTGGCCCAAATGGTGGTTTCATAAAAGCTAGTGAATTAATTGCTGAAAAAACAGATATAATTTTATCAAAGGAGCCCTTTAGTAATATAAGTGAATGGGATGTCGTATTAATCGATACACCGGGTCAAATGGAAGCATTTATTTTCCGTCCAGCTAGCACATACTTCTTCCATAAACTATCAAGCATAGTTAATCTCATAAGCGTATATATTATCGATGGCTCTGCAATAACTGGGCTATCTGATGCTATTACCCTATGGTTTCTAGGACTGCTTGCACAGATCAAGACAGGTCTACTCACTGTTCCCGTAGTCAATAAGATAGATATTGCTGAGAACATAGAATATGCTAGGCTTTTGATAGAGGCTCCAGAGAAACTCATAGAACTAGCAAAGAAAGAAAGAAGTGAGGGATTATTGAGTGATATAGCTCCCGAACTCCTGAACATAGCTCTAAAGACTAAACAGGCTTTAAGACCAGTTGAAGTTTGTGCAAAGGATGGCAGAGGTATGGAGGAATTATACTATCTTGTTCATGAGGCATTCTGTACATGCGGCGATCTAACATAGATGCCTACTTCTTCCTTCCACATATCTTTATATACTCCTTATTTAGATCCCTCTCTTCAACTTCACCATAGGGTTCTTTCTCTCTAAATACTCTACCTTCATAGATAAGTATCTCTGTTGCGTGATCAAGCCAGCAATCAGGACTCATTCCTGCTTTCATACATGTTTCTGCAAGAAATGTCTCTTCATCCCAACAATATTCTATGGGTACTTGCGGTAACAATGTTCCCTGGAACCATCCTCTACGGGCAACAAGTCCATGTCTCCCGATTATTATCTTCTTAGGGAGATCCCATCTATTAGCTACATTTACTGGTTCAGGCAGAGATAAAACCGCAACTTCAAATGTAACTATATCAAGCTCTCGCTTCTCTAATGGATAAAACCTCGGATCACTAAATGCAGCTTCAAGAGCCGATCTAATTACTGCTTCGACTAATGGATATACTGGTTGGAGAAAGCCTATACAACCACGTAAGCTCCTTCTTTCATATCCTTCAAAGGTTTCAATGGTAGTAAAAACCATTCCCGGCCTAAATAGATATTGAGGGGTACCTGGCTCGGGCTTTATAGTTTCACCATTTACTAATTTCGCTTCAACTGCTCTTCTTGCAAGTTTAACAAGATACTCGCCGTCTTTAATGGATAATTCTCTTGGATGAATAGGTTTTTCCATATACACCAACCTATATTCACTGTTTCCAATTACTAAGTATCTCTCTTGCCTTCTTAAGTGTCCCTTCGATCCCTTTCCAATGCTTACCAATCCAATAGACTTTACCGCATTTTCTACAGTACCAAAAATCACTATGTTTCTCATAGACCCTCCTTGGCACTTTATTCTTTACAATTTCTCTATCTACTTTGATAAGTTCATAGTTACATATGGGGCAACGGCTCCGATCAAGATCTATGTATAAGCGTATACCTGTCTTCATAGATATGTATGCAAGTCTTTCCTCCATAGTATCCTGCTCAAGAAGTAGGCATTTTATTTCCTTCTTCCTGGCTCTATTACATAATCCATGATCTCTAGTTAAAATCACTCTTTCATCCTTTAAAGCTAAGGATAATATCTTCCAGTCTTCGATTCTCTTAAAATACAAAGTGTCATAGCCAAGCATTCTAAGCCAACGGGCTACATTGCCCAACATAGTATCAACAATAAATTTTGGCTCCCCCAAGACACATAAACCATTGAAGATAATAGAATTTACAACCTTAATAAGACTTTTACAGGTTAAATCAAAACGGAGTTGATTTTATTAAATTAACAAATAAGAATCGCACACTATGTGGTTAAAGCTCTATAAGTTTTCTCAACAAGATATCTAAGTAGATCATGGACTGTAACTATTCCTGCTAAACCACCGATCTCATCAACAACTATTGCACCACGAGAGCGTTTTTCAAGAATATATGATAACGCGGTAGCTATAGTATCAGTTATTCTTAGTCTTGGAGGCCTAAATCTCATAATATCTTCAACAATTAAGCGCGTTATCCTCTCTTTCTTATGCTTAGCAGGCACTATATCTTGGAATTTAAATAGTGCATATGCCAGCTCTGCAATTGTTATATATCCGACAACCTCATTTCTCTCATCAAGAACAGGCATAAAGGACACGTCATTATTTAACATATCTTGCCTAATTTTCAATATACGATCACTTGTTCTGGCAATAAGTGGATAGGTATTCATGATGAATCTAATTTCTGTATCATCCTTCTTTAGAACTTCAAGAAGTTTTTCCCTTAATACAATACCTATGATGTCATTGCCCTCTAGAACAGGTAATATGCCTATAGACTTTTCATACATTACTTTAACCATATCGTTGAACTCTGTATCTGGAGAAATAGTGATCGGGTTTAAACTCATAAAACTACTTACATGGAGCCTGCCTGGAGTAGTTGATCTTATTCTTTGAGTTGCAAGTTTAAGAATGATATCTCTACCTGTTATAATACCTGTTATTTTCTTATACTCATGTCCTCCTTTATCTTTAGTTTTTTCATAAACAACTGCCTTATAAAGATCATATTTCTCCATAAGCTTAAAAGTATAATATAAGGTCTCATTTTTATCTACAAATGGATAATCATCGATTAAGAAGTCTAAGGCTTTCAATCACATAGCACCTCCTATTCAACACATACCATGTATAAATAGATAATATAGGATTAATAGATGTATTGGAATAAATAAACTAATGCCACACTATGAACTTGAACTAGCTATTGCATATAGTATATCTCTCTCACTGACAATACCTATTAATTCATAGTTCTCAGAAACAACTAATACACTGCCAACACCTTTTTCACTCATAATTCTTGCAGCCTCACCAACATCTGAATCAGGCGAGACTGTTACAACATTGCGAACCATTAATTCTGAAACAGGTACTTTAAGAACATCTTCAATACTTCCTGAAACAGTATATTTAAAGGCCTCATGCTTACCAAAGAACTTGATTATATCCATAGCCGTTAATATGCCTCGGACAATATTGTTTATGACTACAGGCAATCTACGGAAACCATATTTTATCATAGTCTCCATAGCTCTCTTTAATGAGTCTTTCTCAGAAATGGTAATAACAGGTGATGACATAACACCTGAAACTTTAATACCAACAAAACTTGTTGCAGACAGATAGTCAAGTATGTCCTTTTCAGTTAAAATACCATAAATCCTACTATCATGCGTAATAATAGGTAAAACACCCACACCATGAACAACCATTTTCTCTAGAACTGCCGGAAATTTTTCATCAATATATGCAACAATAGGATCGCGTGTCATTATTGTTTCCACAGGTTCATTGCGAATTGCTGAATATATGTTTTTACCATGTCTGTTAATTACTATATTATAATAATCACCCCCTCCAAGATAATTTATTAAATCCATGGCCACAATTAAGCCTTCAAGATAACCCTGACCCTTGGTAACTAGAAGACTACGATAACCACGGCTCATTTTTTCAAGAGCTTCAAGTATAGGAGTAGATGAAGCTACTGTTTCAACTGGTCGTTTAGCAAGTAACTCCAACTCCTCGGTCTTTTTATATATTCTATCGGAGAAATTAGGGGTGCCATCACTTCTTAACCACCTATGTCTCTCTGGACCTCTCGGATATCCTCTACGTGGCCCATAGCCTCTACTCATAATTTATCATCTCCATATAAATTATCTATTATATGGAAATTAAATATGTATGCTCAAATATTTAATATTAAATAATTATTCAAGTAATCAGATAATCTATTCCTTCTAATATTAGGAACTAGTTTATGTGATTATGGTATTGGATTTCTCTTATTCATACTTTCTCTTAATGATCTCTAACAGATCTCTTGTGGTCTCTGCAAGATCATAGTCTGAAATTATTCCAATAATTCTATTACCTTCTCTAACAGGTAAGTGGCTTATGTTGTATTTGAACATAGTATCAATAACGATCTCAATATCTGCGTCGGCATCGACCGTTACCAGAGGCGATGTCATAATCTTTTCAACAGGCTCTTCAAATGGATCTAGTTTTTCAAATATAACCGCCCTAATAATATCCCTCTTTGTAACAATACCTACAGGTTCTTTTTCAGGCGATACAACAATAATAGAGCCTATACCTTCATTTAAGATCCTTTTAGCGGCCTCAGAAATAGGGTCACTAATATATACATATATTACCTCACTAGCCATCACATCTCTAGCTTTAAGCATCTCATGCACCTTTTATCTCGCAGCTATTTCAGGGGCTACATGCCCATAATTAATGCTTACAAATAATATTTGACTACCTCTTATGAGTACACGTCCATATTTTGCTTGAGGATTACCGCGACTATCTATTTCTTCGCAATCAGCTAGTACTACATTCATGGTATTATCGACTAATTCGAGCACACCAATATACTCAGTACCATCCTTTAATTTTACAAGAACAATTTGGTTAATTGCACTTCTTAGATATTTTAATGGAGTGGCTATTTTCTGGGAACCCCCAGTTCTTACTGAAGCCAAGATCTACACCTCAAACTTACAGCCATGAATAGCTTTTATGCCTTTCCCATGTTATAGGTTTTACCCCCTATATGCTATATTTAAGTATTTATTCCAGTACAAAATTACTTCCAAATAACTAGAAAGCAGTCATATCTATTACAGCCAAGAAACCTTATAACATAATTGTTTTCCATAGCAATACTTTCAATATGTCTCAGCTTATCCTCCCAACCACGCTTAATAAAGGATAACACTACATATCCATTACTTTTAATGAGCTTTATTATTTCACAGAGAAATCTCTTCCTATAGTTTATTGGAACATTATCCCATACAGTAAAGGAGTATACGCAGTCAGCTATAGAACTTCTAAGACCGATAAATTCTCCTAATCCAATAAATCCTATTACTCTCGGATCATGGTAAAACTTTTTCATAGCAATAGCTAACATAGAAGGACTAGGCTCTACACATATGTATTTATTAAAATCGTAGCCATTAGAGACTATATATTCATAGAGTAAGCCAGTGCCACATCCTATATCCACAACTGTTCCTCTAGAGATGAAGCCCTTCTTAAATACATAGCTATACTTACTGTACTGCTCGTCTCGATAAAGTTCATCATATCCCTTAGCAGTAACATTATATAGTACAACTGTATTATGATAGGAATTCAAGGATGCTCTTACCCTTACCTTCTTCAATACTCTTTTTCTTCATACTCCATAGCTTAAGTATATTAATTTCCTTCCTTTCAAGACCTAGTCTTTCAAGAGCTTCAATGGCTGATACAGTATATTGAGGAGCTACGAGAATACCTCTAGGTTTAACACCATATGATTTCTGATAGGCCCCAACATATCTAAGGAGTTGATGAACGGCTTCACGCGATGCAGTTATTCTTTTAATCTCAACTATTACAGGTCTACCTCTGCGATCATACCCGAATAGGTCTACACTGCCTACATCAAGTTTTTTCTCTTTTTCAGTAAACTTCAAACCATCTTCAATAATCTCGGGATGATCGAATAATATATCTCTAATCTCAAGTTCGTCAAGGTACATAACAAACTTTCCAGGATCAACTAATTTACCGTATCCAATGAACTCTATAGAACTCAGTATTACTCTAACAATTTCCCGCGGCTTCTTCCTAAAAGCAATAATTTCTACACTATGATCTACCAATCTAACATCAATATAGCTAGTATCAGGTTGCCAATTAACTGGTGAATGGCCAGTAGGCCTATGTACGAGAAATGCACCATCTTGTTTAATAACAATAAATCTCTCACCTCCAGTAAGTCTCGACTCACTACGTCCCATATAGTCAACACTACATTTACCAACAATTATTACCAACATATGATTTGAAATTGCTTTTTTAAGTTCCCTAACAACCTCATGGAAATTCTTTGGTTTATAAATTACTTTAAATTCCATGTAACCAACCATACACGTCTAATATCCAAGTTATCATATTTTGTTAGTCAGATATATATTAATTAAAGGAATATACTGGGTCTAGAGACAATAGTGGAGGATTGATGACATTAAAGCCTAAGATAAAGTTCATTGGATTCGATAGTATGGGCACACGTAGTATGGCTACAATAGTCTATACTAGTTCTTATAAGATATTTATAGATCCTGGAGTAAGCTATGCTCCAAGAAGATATGGATTACCACCCCATGAGATTGAGCTTGAGAGATTCAATAAGCATTTAGAAATGATCCATAACGAAATCATTGATTCAGATATAATCATAATATCTCATTATCATAGAGACCATTACCTGTATAGAGCGGGTGAGGAAGAATATTATAGAGGTAAAATAGTCTATATAAAACATCCTACCGAAAACATTAATCATAGTCAAAGAATTAGGGCATATATTCTACTCAATAAAATGGGTGTCAAAGATTTAGTTAAAGAATTAAAAATAGCAGATGGATCAGCTTATAATATTGATAAAAATCTTAGAATAATATTCTCTAATCCGGTCCCTCATGGAGAAGATGGTACTCCCCTAGGATATGTTATAATGACATTAATTGAAGCAGATGGATTTAGAATAGTTCATGCAAGCGACGTCCAAGGACCTATCTGTCGAAAGGCACTGGACAATATTATTTCATGGAAGCCTAATATATTGGTCATGTCTGGTCCTCCAACATATTTTGAAGGCTACAGGATCAAAAGTGAAGTTATTGATAACGCTATAGAGAACTTATTGAAGATCATGGAGATAGAGGGGCTAGACACTATCATACTTGATCATCACTTATTACGTGACCTAGATTTTAGAAAACGGCTTAGTAGAGTGTACGTTGAGGCATTAATATATGGTAAAAACATATTGACAGCAGCTGAATACATGGGCATGGAAATTAATCAATTAGAGGCTAGGAGGAAGGAGTTATGGAAAGAAAACCATTAATTGTAATAGAACATTTAGAGCCTGAATTATCCTCTTGGATTCTATTAGAATACAGACATGCATCGAAGCTCGCTGGTAAGGATCGTATAATGTACACTAATGTTCCATTAAGGTATCACAATGTATTATCTATATATGGTAAAGTCTCTGAACATAGTGTATTAGATTTATTTGATCATAATCGCCTACTAATACTTGATCCGATGGCAGATAAACCTCTTACTAAGAATGATCTTAAAAATATTGACGCTGTAGTCGTAGGCGGAATACTTGGAGATCATCCTCCTAAGGGAAGAACATACAAGCTTTTATCAAGTAGAGCTAAAGATGTATTAAAGCGGAACATAGGGAAAGGCCAATATAGCATTGATGGAGCTGTTTATATAGTCTTAGAAGTTTTTAGAAGAGGCTGTCTTGAATGTATTGAGTATATAGATGGTGTAGAACTTAGTAAAAGAATAGACAATGAAGAAATAAAAATAATTCTACCATTTAGATATCCTATAGTGAATAACAAGCCTTTGCTCGCTCCAGGCTTAAAGGAGTATCTTTTAGAAGGCTCATTACCCGATTTCATTATTGAAGAAATAAGCGGGAAGAGGTTATCCAAGTAAATCATATAATATAAGAACTAATGCAATCCATGTAATATAGAATGTTAGTAGGCCGCGAAGAAGTAAGAGGAAGAGACCTTCGGCATTGAACTTTTTGCCTACATAGTATATAGATATAGAATATACAATAGCTGCAAGAATCCATATTGTTGTAGTTACATCGTATACTATGGTAAGTCCTAACCTATAGACTATATAGGCTATAAAACCATAAATAAGGCCCATTATGAATCTGGCTATAACTATTCTATCTTCAATACTTGCCCTCTTCCAAAAAGATCTTAGGTCCAAAATCTCTCCCCACAGTTCTTGAAATATATTGTTAATAGTATATTTTAAGGTTTTAAGAATATATTGATCCCTAAGGGGTACAATATCTATGAAACGTAAAAAGTCAATGACTGTATTTGATATTATTGCATGGACTAATGAAAATAAGGAGTTAATAATTGGTTCAAGAATTAATAATATCTACTATACAGGAGGCTATTGGGCATTAAAAATACTTACAAGGGATGGTAAAAAATTTCTTAAAATAGAGCCTGGTAGAAGAATTCATTTAAGCTTATATGAGCCATATGCTAAGTCTATTGACAAATTTACAGCATTTTTACGAAAGCATATACGTGGCGGAATTATTAAGAACCTTGAATATCCAGGCTTTGAAAGAATTGTTTTCATAACCATTGATAGATCTGGTAAAAGATATAGATTAATAGCTGAAATATTGCCTAGAGGATTCATTATCCTAGCATTAAATGATACTATATTGTATGCAAATAAATTTGCAGAATTAAGGGATCGTGTTGTAAAGCCTAAACACATATACCAGTCGCCACCAAGCGGAATTAATCCATTGATTACAGAAATAGATTTGTTAGAGAAATCAATGCATAAAGGAAGGGATCTTGTTAGAGGAATAATTTATGGATGGAATCTGCCTGGCGAAATAGCAGAGGAGATCCTATATAGAGCAGGATTATATGAGGTTAAAACCATTAAACCACAAACTATTAGTAGAAAAGACTTAGAAACATTAAAGGATGAATTAATCAAATTATATAAAGAATCTTTACAAGGTAAAGGATACTTAATTAAGTATGGTGATTTATACATTAGTTTTACACCCTACCATCCCAGATTATATAGTGAACTACATGAAATGACTATTATTGAAACTCCTAAGTTCAATAATGCAGTTGATACATTCTTTAGTACGCTTGAAAAGGAAGAAGTCAAGAAGTATGAGGAGAAAAGTATTGAGGCTGAAATTGCTAGAATTAAAAAGAGTATTGAGGAGCAAGAAAAAATCGTTAATAAATATCGTGAACTATCACGCAAGTATAGTGAAATAGCTACATTGATAGCAACTAATTATGAATATGTATCAGAGATTCTAGAATGCGTAAATAGAGTTAGAAAGGAAATTGGTTGGGACTATATCAAAAGGCATTGCAATAAAATATATGATTATGATGCAAGCCGTGGAACGGTGACTATTGTATTAAATGACAAAGAAATAGTTCTTGACGTAAGATCGGATATTGATGGAAATATTATGAATTTCTATAGATTAGCAGGCGAATACAGAGCTAAAGCTGATAGAGCCTTAAAATCTATTGAGGATCTTAGGGAGAAGCTGAAGCAGGTTTCAGAGAAAGCCATTATTATTTCAAGACAAGTAGAGGCAGGGATAAAGCCTAGGCTATGGTACGAACGATTCCATTGGCTGATTACTAGTGAAGGCTTCCTAGTAATTGCTGGTAAAGACGCAAATCAAAATGAAGCTATTGTAAGGAGGTATCTTGATAAAAAAGATATATTTTTACATGCAGATATCCATGGAGCTCCTGCAACAGTTATAAAAACACGTAGTAAAATTCCTGGAGAGAAAAGTATACATGAGGCATCCATTATAGCTGCATGTTATTCTAAGGCATGGAAGCTTGGTTTTGGAGAAATTGATGTATATTGGGTCTGGGGTGAACAGGTCTCAAAGAAACCACCTAGCGGAGAATATCTAGGTAAAGGAGCATTTATGATCTATGGTAAAAAGAACTATATCCGGCATGTGAAACTTGAATTAGCTATTGGAATAGAAGAGGTATATGATGAGATTTATGGAAGGTATCAAAGAGTTATTGTTGGACCCAGTGAATTGATTAAAGATAAAGCTCTTGCATATGCTTTGATCATTCCTGGAAGACTTACACCTATTAAAGCTGCAAAAAGGATCTTTGACTTAGTAAATAGGGTCATTAATACAAGTCTAATGATCAAAGTTGAAGAGATCGTAGAACGTTTACCAGGTCCTCTGGACATTATTAGTGTTGAAAAAGGTGTAAAACAGGGTTAGCACGCTTCACACCCTTTAAATTTATTATGAATTAAACGATAAAGGTTTAAACTAGTTGTACTACTTGTTATCATAAGCCTAGTAAACAGGGGTGTACCAGCATGACTAGTAGAAATATACTTGTAGAAACAATCAGAGTTCAGCCCGTTGAGGAAATGATTGTAGAACTTGTTGAAAGAAAGGGTCTTGGCCATCCAGACTATATAGCTGATTCAGCAGCTGAAGCTGCAAGCAAGGCTTTATGCCGGTACTATATTAAAGAGTATGGGATGATTCTTCACCATAATCTTGATAAAGTTCTTCTTGTCGGTGGACAGGCGAACCCCGTGTTTGGTGGTGGAGAAGTTATTCAGCCCATTTATATTCTTGTATCGGGCCGTGCTACTACTGAAGTCATACGTAATGGCCGTATAGAGCCTATTCCTGTAGGTACTATAGTTGTTAAGGCCGTTAAGGATTGGATCCGCCATAATTTCAGGTTTTTAGATCCGGATTCCCACGTAGTTGTTGATTATCGTATTGGAAAGGGATCGGTTGATCTTGTTGAAGTATTTAAAGCGAGGGCAAAGGCTCCATTAGCTAATGATACCAGTATAGGAGTAGGATATGCCCCGCTTTCAACTCTTGAGAAACTCGTCTTTCAAACTGAACGCATGCTTAATTCTAGAGAGTTTAAAGAAAAACTCCCCGCTGTTGGAGAAGATATTAAAGTTATGGGTTTAAGAAAGAATAAATCTATTGAGCTAACCATAGCTGCGGCAATGATTTCTAGCCAATTACGTGATGTTGATGAATATGTTAATGTAAAGGAGGAAGTTCGAGAGAGAATTCTTGATCTAGCTTCTAAAATAGCTTCTGACTATGATGTACGTGTATATATTAATACAGCCGATATGGTTGAAAAGGGTATTGTATATCTAACTGTTACTGGCACATCAGCTGAACATGGAGACGATGGAGCAACTGGTAGAGGTAATAGAGTTAATGGATTAATAACTCCTATGAGGCCCATGAGCCTTGAAGCAACAGCTGGAAAGAACCCTGTAAACCATGTTGGAAAGATCTATAATGTGGCTGCTTCCCTTATTGCAAGAAAAATATATGAACAAGTCAAGGGTGTCAGAGAAGTCTATGTAGAACTTCTAAGCCAGATCGGGAGGCCTATAGACGATCCTTTGATCGCTAATATTAAAATACTTCCAGAGACAAAGGAATTACCACAACACATTATATCTGAGATAGAGGTCATTGCAAACGAAGGACTAGAGAACATTACTAAAATAACTGATATGGTTTTGAAGGAAGAGGTTATCCTGTATTAGTTGATGACATTCTTTTTAAAGCCTCATTAACATCAATGCCTAATTTCTTTTTACGTTCTTTACGATAATCCTCTATTAGCTTTATAATTTTGGTAAACTCGTCTTCTCTTAGTTTATTTTCTATCTCTTCCCATTTCCTTGCAATTTTATTTTCAATATTTCTATCCACATATACTCTATTTCCAATAATATAATGTTCAATGTTATTCAAGCTAATGATAGGAACTTTATTATCAAGATATCCTTCAACACTTCTTGTTACAATAGCAATTCTATTCTCAAATAAATAATCTATTGCCTCACTATTATACGATGATAAGCTCTCAATAAATACAGCCTTGATTGTTTTATCACTAAATAATAGGTTTCTAATAATTGCTGAAGTTAAACTTGTTATTACTGGAATATACTTCATATTCTTATCAAATATATTATTAATTATACTTGTCAATTCATTCTTTTCCTTCGATAATTTCTCTATTTCTTTTCTTAGTCTCTTGACCTCTTCTCGTAAGTTCTTGTTCTCATTAACAATGAGCTCAATAAACCTCTTAGTCTCCTGATCGGGTTTATAAGTATGCTTAACTACCCTTAACTCTGTTTCCAATGCTTCTATTCTTGACAAAAGATCAGCTATTCTATGTTGAAGTTTTAACTTTTCGGCTTCAAGATGCTTAACTCTCTTTTGCAATCTAGAAATAACTTCTTCATCGACCTTTAGTTGTTCATATATATCAGTTTTTTCTTGTTTAGTTATTCTAGTATCTCTCGTCTCTTGAAATTCTTTTTCAATTAGTTTATCAACTTCACTTTCTAATGCTTCAGCTATTGTTTTACCCTTTATGATCGCGGCTTTTATTCTTTCAAGATTCACCGGTATATTTATCTTATCTAATTCGGATTCAAGTTGTCTAAACTTGTCTTGATATGATAAATATGCTTTATAAGCAGCAGCTAAGGCATCCCTTTCATGTGTATCATCGATCTCTATCCATGGAAAGTTTTTCTTTATTGAGTATATCAATAAATTCTTCTCATCATTACTTAGATCATGAGAAGGCGTATATACATTCACATGAAGTGTTGCAGCTAATTTCTTTACAGCTTCAGGAGGTGATGCAACATCTGTTGCTATAAGTATTGGGTTACCTACTGAACGTATCATGTTTATGATATCAGATCGATCAATATTCTTAGAGCTGTGGAGAAATAATGGTGTCCCATTCAAATCCATAATTGCTATCCCCGTGCACATCCCAGGATCTAATCCAACAATAACCGGTCTCAATGATTTACTGCCTATTCCAGAACTAGCAATGGCGGTTATACGAGATGTATATATAGGTTTTATCTCTACTCTAATAGTTTTTGTATTAATAGGTTTGACCAGTCCATATAGTTTGGTTCTTGGAGCATATACAATAAATATACTTCTTTCTAGACCCCCCTCGGACTTTTTAAATACAAGATCATAGTCAAGTCTATTCTTATCTAAAATGGATTTTATTTCACGAGTCATGCGTAAAATACCGGCTCTAATGCTTCTAATATACCTATTATAGCTCATTCCTCCTCTACTTAAGCTCCTACCCTTTGAAACTATGATCTTTGTCTTTTCTTCTAGAAACTTTATTCTATATCCATAGCCTTTAGAAGCAGCATATGCAGATATATAGGCAGTCTTTAATGGAGATAATTTTCCATGAATACTTAAACCAAGGCTCCTAGCCACAGCCTTGATGTTGACGGCTTGAGGACCCCATCCAGTTACTTGTATAAGCTCGATATCGGAGGGCAGAAGACTCATGAGTTTTAATAATTTTTTCTCATCAGCAGCAAGTTCAAATATATTATCTATAGCTATTATTGACGGTCTATGTTCCCATATAAGTCTAATGAGTCTTGAAAGAGAGACGTCTTCATATTCATCAACAATTCTTTCATTTTTTAAGAGAACTACAGCATAATGTGGCTGTCTAGTCGATAAACTACTCTTTCCAGGAAGAATATCAACTCCCATTACAAGTTTATCATTAGATTGTCTCAAGTTCTCCCTTGACATACTTTAAAGCCCTATTAGTATCAAGTATGACTCTATAATTCTTTTTGAAAAACCTAACTATATACTCTATGTCTCTTCTAAGAAGTTTTCCCGCACTAGGATGTAGTTTTTCAACATACTGTGGCCAATCAATAATATATGGTTTGCCTGAACCTCTATCAACTAATACGTTGTACTCACTAAGATCCCCATGTACTATTCCTACATCAATAAATGCTTTTCTTAAGGTGTCAAGTATGATTGTAACTGTTTCATAAGGATCAGGCAAATCCGGCTTTTTATACAACTCTATACCATTAATATAACCAATAACAACTGAATGCCTATTATAAGCTAAAGGTTTCGGGACACTTCCACCAGCAAGATATAATTCATGCAAAGCCTTATATTCCCTTTCAGCAGCTATTTTAGACTGTTTATACCAATCATATCTCGGATTATCAGCAAATGCTCTCACTCTCCTAGTTGACCTAAAGCTCGTTCTACCAATACGTAGAAATTTTATAATGACACTTGTATTACCAGGTGCTAAAGCTTTAAACAATTCGCTTTCTTTTCCTACACCTATCCTATCTCCTATAGCAACAATTATATCTCGATCAACAAAGTATTTTAAAGAAAGCATATCTAGGCCTAAATAAGTAAGCCTATACCCTTTATATATCATGTACTGTCTTTTTATAAGCTTTAAACGATGAAGCTTAGAAAGAGATAATTCAAGTTTTGTTTCAGGTATTTTTGTATATCTCTCAATTACCTCAAGAGGCACATATTCATAGCTAGCCATACCCTTCTCTATCGAATTTAAGATCTTGAAATCTATATCTCTTAACTGTCTATATATGATCCCTATTTTAACCAGATTAAGCACCCATTTCTAAAGTAAATATATTTCTGTTTAAATACTATGCTCAGGAGGATCATAGTAAGAGGGTTTATAAATCCCTTTAAAAATTTTTCTATAGAAAATGCTTAGAAATATTAGCGAAATCCTTAAAAAGTCTAACATGATTTGCTAAAAGTACTTATGATAGTATTTATATTTCTAAAAATTCTTAAAATATAATCGGTGCAGTATATGAGTTTGCAGAATATTAGTACTAGTAAGGAAGGAATATATGAAGAAAACGGTGTTTTGATAGTTAAAGGAATTGAATATATAAATAGGATCGCTTCTGCACTAGCTTCAAGAACTAGACTTGAAATATTAAAGCTTGTTAAAAGAAAAAAGGAGCTAGATATAGGAGAAATAGCAGATTATATTGATCAAAGTCGAGCAAATGCTAGTGCACAAATTAAGAGACTAGAAGATGTGGGATTAATTAGAACCTCCTATAAACCAGGCCAAAGAGGAGTTAAGAAGATTTGTTGGACAAATATTAAAGAAATTAGAATTATTCTAGAATAAACATTATTCTGTAGCCAATAATACAGGATTATTACTTAGAAATTATGTTGTTCATGGTTATACCCGGCTAATACAGGTATATCTATCTTATAAACCATTTAATGACCACATACTTTTAGAAAGTACTCATGGCATTAATGCAGAAGGGTGAATTTGCTAATGAGTATCTTCAGCATTATACTGATCAGCGTTTACATAGGATTATCATTATTACCCATCATATATAATCATATAATGACAAGAGGTGGTGTAGTTAAAGAAGAAAATGTAAAAAATATTTTTGATAAGCCAAATAAATATAATAGTCCGCCGCTTTTTGGCAACAATAGAAGCTTAATTGTCTTCCTAAATAATCTAAGTGAGGATCAAATAAATTATATTTTAAGCCAATTAAAGAATTTTAGCACTATAAAAGAACAATTAAGTAGTGGAAACAAAAAATTAAACTAATATATTTCCATATCATATATCTACATTTACAAGGACTGAGAGGCCCTCTCCTTAATATATCCTTATTCTTTACTAAGTTCTTCTTAGGTGAATTATTTGTCCGATTATTTAAGGAGAGTATTGGGGCATGGCTTCTTGGCAGCGATATCTGGTATAGAAATCACTAATATTGTTGTATTTACAAAACTTGGAGCTGTTTATGGAGTACTAGGATTTCTTTTAACAGTAATTTTTGTACTTCCTATAGCGTACTTACAGCAATTGATTATCATACCCCGTAAAATATATGGTAGAAGTCTTCTAGACGAACTTCAGCTGACTTCTCAAAGAAACTATAAACTTTATTTATATACAATATATCTTTCAAGTATTTTGACTCTTATAATAAATATTATAGGTATATCAATTATTTTCTCAATCATAATAGGTTCTAAATGGATTTATTATGCACTATTATTCATTGTTTTAATTTGGATACTTGACAGCATGTGGAAAAGCAAGAAAATTGATAAGTTTTTCCTGATCTTGTCAATGGTTTTAATGATCTACATCATATTATTCATTTTTGAACTCCCATTTCTAAGCACGATTGGCATAGAAGGCCTTAGTGAAAAAATTAGCTACATAGACCTACTAGCATTATGGGGAGCTGCAGCAGCTCCATATTCATTAATCATACAGGATCTAGGAGATGAAGACTATACAAGCATCTATGCCGGAGCATTATCATCGATATTTATAGGTATATCAATTGCTTTTGTTGCATATGCCTCCATGTATCCTCTTTCAAGATTCAATATAGTGCATACCCTCCAACCGTTTTACAGGTTCAGTGGATATGTTGTCCCTGTATATGCATTGGGTGTTTTTGGAAGTGTAGTATTAGCTTCAATATCCATAGTACTTACTTTAAAAATTATTCTTAGAAGACTTAGAGTAAGTATAGTCTCAGATACTGATCTCATTGAACATCTATTATTAGCTTTAATAATCTCGACAATACCATTGATTATATTCTTCAAGGTAAACGATCTAATGCTTTATACGGAAGCTATAATTTATGGTTCAATGATGATAGGATTCATCTTTTCGATCACAATATTATCTCTATTCATGTACTATTTATATAGATCCATAAATGATAGAAAACCCATTCTAATCTTTAATACTGTATTTTTAGGGTTTCTAACTATTATCTCAATGGTCCTATCAATTAATGCATTTATTGAGGCATTCCACGGGTTATAGCTCTTTTATAAAATCTACAAGTTTATCTAGATGCTCCCTCTTTACATGAGGCATTATGGCAACTCTTAATGCGTTAAGAAAGCTAGTTCTATATATAAATAATCTGTTCCTCCAAAACAATGGTAAGACTTCATCAACTTCATATCCATATATCTTAAAGGAGACAATGCCTAGCTTAGGTTTAATGATCGGTTTGACTCTATCCAATGACTTTAGTTTTTCATAAAGATAATCAGCTAAAGACACTATTCTTTTAGCAAGTTCTTTAAAACCATTAATACCAAGTAGCTTCCATATGGCCCAACAAGCTGCAGCACTAGCACCAGGTCTGGTTCCAAGTAAACCTTTTTGAAATTTAGCAGGCATATAAGGCATATTGAAATATGCTTGTTTTTCTAAATACTTGTTTCTAAATAATATTAGACCAGACGGTATAGGGCATAGACCATTTTTATGAAAATCTATAGATATAGACGAAATACCGTTCAGAAACTCTAATTTTTCAAGATCTCGTTCACTCCATATAAATGGTATTAAAAGGCCGCCATAGGCTGCATCAATATGTAGATAGAAATCATATTTACAAGCTAGTTCATTAACTTCTTTTATCGGATCAAGTGTTCCGAAATCCGTTGTACCTGCTGTTATAACGACTGCTATAGGCTTATATCTACTAATTTTTTCTTCAAGATCTTGTACAGATGCTTTGTAATCACTATTAATATCAGTCTTTATAAGCTTTAATCCTAGAATTTCACAGCCCTTATCAATTGATTTATGAACAGTAATTGGTGCAAGAACAACTTTATTCTTTTCATCACCATAGAGTTTACGGGCTATATACAACGCAATTATATTGGATTCCGTGCCACCACTTGTTATAAAGCCTGCTGGCTCCTCAGATCTATATAGACTAGATAGATCATTTACTAGATCTTCTTCGAAATAGGCTATTTCTCTAAATATTACTGGATCTGCTAGATTTGTATGAATAAATAAATTGAATGCATATATCGATAGCCAATGGGGATGCGTCGTCATAGAACCAAGTATTTCTCCCGCTGTATGTTTGGGTGTTTTGGACCAATACTTTATTAAGTAATTAATTACTTCACTGAGATCCAATACTGAAGCACCATATAATGATATTATACCACTATAAAAAATTTTATCTAGAGATATAAAATGATCCTCTATTTAATGCTACTTGAGGAATTTTTCCTCAAATTCCCTAAGATATTTTACACTATTATTGAGATCTATGAATAACTTTCTTGCCTTCCCAATATCCTTAACAGTTATCGTATCCCTGCCTTCAGAACTAGCTATTATACGTGCTGGCTCTAGTAGCTGAACAGCGTATCTAAGGCTTGTCACACTACCAATCTTTACAAGCTCTTCTAAAGCCTCATCAGATAATACTATCTCTTCCTCGTCAGCACGTATCTTAATGATCTCCCTAATCTCGTCAGGGCTATAAGGTTTAGTAGGTATGATCAATAGTCTATCAAGTAGGTCTAAAGGCATTCCATGAGGGGACTCTATATCGGTTCCTCTAATCCTTGCAATACCTCTATTGGTTGCTAGGATTATTATTGGAGCTAGATCGCTTTCCATGGCACGGGCTAAGAAACTGAAAGCCTCAATATCTAGCATATGAGCATCGTCAATAAATAATACTCCTGGTATGATCTCAGCTCGCTTCTCATCAATCCATTTCTTAACCTGGTTATCAACTTCCTTCCTTATCTCAGGAGGAATCTCCTTCTCAGCAGCAAATCCTAGAAGTACAGATATAGCTGTTCTCTGAGCAGCATAGTACATGTCAAGATCATGTAGCGTAAGTACATGAACTATCTCCTTCTCCTTCTTAATAGGTCCACGAGGCATTTCTACGTAACGAGTAGCCTCTATATCATAATATCTCGCCTTTTCAATACCCTTAACCCTGCCTATACGATGAACTCTACCTGTTTCTGCATCAATCCATATATAGTCACCACGTTTAATACCCATCTGCATAAGCTGGACTGTAATCTCTTCTCCAACATTGAGAGTTAATTCATCATCTTTTGTAACAAGAGTAATTCTTGCCTCTCTAGGCACTAGTACATATGGATTAAACGGATGCTTAATCCTTCTAATCTTAAGCTCACTGACGACACCTTCATATACAAGTCTTTTCTCTCTAATTCTAACACCAATAGATTTACGAAGTGCCTGCATGAGAACTTCTGTTTTAGAGATCTCACTACTATATACTTCAGATGCACTAAGTGCTACAAAAGGAGTATCTTCACCTAATTCACGGGCAATAGCAACAGCTAAAGCAGTCTTACCAGTACCAGGTGGACCTACAAATAATATTCCTCTACCAGCAATCCTTCCCTCACGAATCATCTGTACAACTATTCCAGCAGCCTC
>CAZVWZ010000004.1:0-34224 GCA_964631195.1 uncultured Desulfurococcaceae archaeon | reverse complement strand
GCTATTGTTAATCCAACTGTTAATACTATTGCTATCATTATTACAGTTGTTAATACTTCACTTACACCTTTCATATTAATGGCCACCAAATCCAATTATTATCCCGTTATGGATACAAAAGCACCTCCCATATACGGGCTCATCAATAACACTATGATCGTTATAAGCATTAGTATAGCAGCATGTTTGAAGCCTGCTGCAACAGATCCTTCAGACACCTTCCCTGCAACCAATCCCATTAAGTATATATTCAATACTATCGACGGTAAAGTTACCTTAGCAGCCGCACTATATGCCGCAACTCTTATCACCAGGGATCCTAGGAATGAAGCTAATAATATGATTGTGACTACAACAATGATTGCACCTATATACGGTACTACAAGTAGTGTTCTTAGGCTTCTTTTCTTCTCATCCTCAATAGCATCGACACTCTCGGCAAACCATGCAAGGTTTTCAAGATTCTCTATGGACCCTCCTCCAACTTCTATAGCGTCTGTTAACATGTATAATAGTACCCTGGCTCTCCAAACAATGATCTTCTTAAATAGACCGCTTATGATTCTTGATAAAGAAACCCCTAAACTTAATTGCATTGCCATTCTTTTCAGGAATTTACTAAATATACCATAATCGTTTTGGGATAATTCAATAATTGATCTTTCAGGTGATAACCCGGTCTTTCTTATTTCAACAAGATCCCTTAAAAACTTTGTAATACCATTGACTACTTTATACTCTCTACTAACATGTAATTCATAAATAGCTGATGGGAGTGTTGCAACAAAGAGAGCAAAAGTCATTATTAGAGATGAATACAGGTAATCTGGAATACCCGTTATGGAGCCAATCTGGTTTATAATATTAACTATTGTAGTAGATATTACATTGTATTTAAAGGGATGAGATTCTGGAAGAGTACTTGGAAGATATAGGCCGAAGACAATAATAAATATGGTGACTGGGATTGTAATGCCAAAGAACACAATGTATGGTCTATAGTCTACCCATGGCTCCTTATACTGAACAATATCTGAAATATACATGATCATTGCTGATAGAAATGGAAGTAACACATACATCAAAAGAAACATTGATAAACCAGACAGAGCAGGTAATGCGACAGCAGATATGGCTACATTTACGAAGTATAATGTTGAGAGACTAATTGTTGTTAAGAGTATTAATGCCAGATATGCTTCAAGTAAACTCCCTAATCTATCAGCTATGATCTTCATTTTAACGAGTATTTCTGAAAACATTAGCCGAGCCTTCTTAGTAAGATAATCTATTACATCGCCTCCTGATCTTACTGTTGAAATATAACCTGTTAAGAGATCTTTGACTGTTGCACTAGGTGTTCTAAGTGCGAGCATTGAAAATGCTGTTAATGGATCTCTGCCTAAAACCCTAACGAGTAATACGAATCTTTGGCTTAAATCACTTGATTTTGGAAATACCTTTCTGGCCTTGGAAATCCTTTCAAACGATCCATAAGGTGATATACCGCTTGCAACCATTATACTAAGATATGCTGTTGTATAAGGTATCTCACCATCTATAGCGCCAGCTCTACTTGATCCGATAAGATATGGTAAATGCACCATGAATACGAATGTGAAGAATGGAATTATTACTATAAATGATAGAAATGGTGAAACATATCCTAGGGCTATAATTATTAATATTAAGACTATAGAAATAATAATGGATACTATTGTTGAGAATCCTACAAAACTTGCATAGGCTTCAGGATATACACACATACCGCTTCTACGTATGATATATGGTAAATTAGGATAAAGTTTCAATACAGCTTTGCCAAACCACCAGAAATACTTATATATAAAATCCCATAACTTCATAGTAATGACCCTTATACACCTGATTCACTATGTTTCAATTATATATATTTGTTTCTGGTTAATAATCGTATACAATATAATATAATGATCATATATAAGGACGCATATATAATGGTTCATATAGTATTAGGGATAATATTTAAGCCCGTTTGATTAAATATTAACTGTATAGCGGAGTGATAGGAATTGATCAGTATACGTAAGAGAATTAGATTCCCATCAGAGTTCTTTAAAAAAACCTTTAGACGAAGAAAGGAGAGAAAAAGACCTAAAGAGGTCGGTGAAGCAGTCCGAACCGTTATACCTATAGTAGAGCCTATACAGATAACTCCCCGCGATCCTAGCTGGAGAGTTATTGAGAGCTATTATGTTTACAAGCCGTTTGTGAAAGTCACCATTGCCGAGACACCCGAGGGGCCTGTTTATTATGTTGAAGAATATGGTTTATCATTGGAGGATAAAACCGTTCTTGACAAACTTACACAGATACTTATGGATGAAATAAAGCCTCCCGAGAAACCCGAGGAAATCAAGGACCTGCGTAGTTATGTATTTGAAGAAGCTAAACGTATCGCAGATAAATACCGTAATAAACTTGGCCTTGTAGGTACCCGTAGACTTAAACTACTTTACTATATTGAACGTAATCTTATAGGATACGGACCAATCGATCCACTTATGAGAGACCCGAATATAGAGGATATATCATGTAATGGAGTGAATATACCTATTTATATATGGCATCGTAAATATGAGAGTATACCTACCAACATCACATTCTTAGATGATGAATACCTTAACGAATATGTTATGAAGCTCGCACATATGGCTGGTAAACACATTAGTGTAGCATTTCCCATAGTAGATGCTATGCTGCCTGGAAAACATCGTCTAGCAGCAACATTTGGTAGAGAAATCTCTGTTAAAGGACCAACATTTACGATACGTAAGTTCCGTGAAAGACCATTTAGCCCAATAGAACTAATTATGGGAGGTACTATGAATAGTATCATGGCAGCTTATTTATGGACTCTTTTGGAACATGCAAAAACAGCGCTTATAGCAGGTGGTACAGGTGTTGGTAAAACAACAATGCTGAATGCAATTAGTCTATTCATTAAACCTGGTATGAAAATTGTTAGTGTTGAAGATACTCCTGAGCTTAATCTCCCTCATACTAATTGGGTGCAGTTAACTAGTCGTGAAAGCTATGTTGTTGGTATGGGTGGTGGTACTGAAGTGAAATTGTTTGATCTCGTGAAGCTTAGTCTACGTTATCGTCCGGACTATATTATTGTTGGTGAGGTTCGTGGTGAGGAGGCATTTGTATTGTTCCAAGCTATGGCCGTAGGCCATGGAGGCCTATCTACTCTTCATGCTGAGACACTTGATTATGCTATTAAAAGACTTACTAGTCCTCCAATGAATATTCCTGAGACCTATATGAAGCTTATGAATCTATATATTCATATTAACCGTGTAATTACTAGGATAGAGAAAGGTATTGTAAGAGTTCAGCGTAGAGTCAATGTACTTCAAGAAGTTGAGGACTTTAATAAGTATATTACTGTAGCCGAATGGGATCCTAGGACCGATCAGTATAAAGTATATCTTGAGAGGAGCATTCACTTACGTGACATAGCTGTTAAGCGTGGCCTAGATCTTGAAGATATTATAGAGGAGATCTATAGAAAGGCTACTATACTCAATTGGATGATCTATAGGAATGTGACTAATGTGTGGGATGTCTCAAGGATTATATTTAATTACTACTATGATCCGGAGGCTGTTTATAAACGAGCTGTTGAAGAGCTCCATAGAGCAGGAGAGGAAATTGCCCCAGAGATTATTGAACAACCAACACCCACTATTTCGGCTTCAACTTCCAGCCTAGGCGTTACAGAAACTGAGCCTCTAGTAGGGAAGACGGAGGTAAGAGAAGATATTACAAGAGAATTATTTGGTAGAACTAGAGAGTTACGGAGACACTGAATTCACAATAGCTATCTCCGCGAGTTATACACTTGGTTTCGCTCCATTTAACTCTATGGGGAGTCCATAATTCTAAATAAAATCCTTCAATAAATGATCCGACAAAATCGCCTCTCTTTTCAGCTGGACTCTTATACCGGGAGCATTCAATATTATCATATAATCTAAATACTACCTCGCCTTCCTTAGCATTATTATATACTATTTCTACATGGCCGAATCCGAGAGATTCAAGTGTGTATATAAATACCTTAGATAACCTATCATAATCTTCATCAGACGCTGGCTCTCCATAAAATGATACAAGTAATCTATATATTCCTCTACCTATTTCCCTAGCAATTTGATTAAGCACAGTAGTCCATGCAATACCATATTTATCTCTAGCCTCCATCATTAAATCAAATGCTTTCTTAGGTATTACAAGTGCCCTTTCCCCATTAATCATTATCGGGAATAATCTAGGAAATAATAGTGAGCCTATAGGCTCCCTTAAAACAACATTTTTAACTCCATCGATCTTCTTTACATTATTAGCTATATTCTTAGGATTCATGTCTTTATCGATCTCAATAACCATTACAAGGTATATTTCCTTCTTATCAGTGGTTGCAGGCTCTGGGACAACTATTTTAACAATATTAATATTTTGTCTGACAAGACAATCACTAATATCCTTTAGCATACCAACTCTATTGTCGACTCTCATAATAAGTGAATATATCTTCTTATCTGGAGACAGTGTTTCAGCATATATCATAGAATCTATGATTAAAGGAATAGTAGTTTCTCTTTCTCTGCGCCTCCTAATAATCAATACCATTTCTATCACACTAATTAATTACTATTTATTCATAGTTAATCTTATTGTAGCCTCAAAAATATAAATATGATTGTAAAAACAAGTGCTAGACATAGGTAATTTTGAAGAACTATAGTTTCTTAATTTCTATTTTAAATTTACTATTTAGATCAAGCATACTAAAAAGTATTTCAGTCTCCTCCTCAACCCTTTCTCTTAATTTTTTAGGATCAGTTGCACCAAATAATTTTCTCTTCTTAATATCAAGTTCTATATATACATTAGAGTCTTTGATATCAATTTTGATGTTTACTAATTTATATCCATGGTAATTTAGTAGATCACCTAGTACATCTTCAAGTTTCCTTCTTAACTCTTTTAATTTCTCTGTATCAACAGGCTTTTTCTCTTCAATAATACGTTTCTCAATAACTCTACGACGCTTAACAGTTAAATGGGCAAGTTGCCTAATTCTTTCAATAGCAGGTTTCTTAATAGGAATTGTCTCTCCTCCAGGAAATTCACGCGTAGGAGCCTCTTCTTCAACCTTCTCTTCTTCAATGATAAACACTCTAACTTGAATACTTTCTCTCAATAGTTTTGAAATAAAATTAGCTAAAGCTCTAAGGCCTACAAGTCTTCTTCCACTAGAAGGATCGGATAGGGCTGGTGAAACTATTTTACCATCCTCTATGTACATAACATATCTTTTATTATCAATACTTGCTGTCAATAAATATTTTCCCACGGTAAATTTTTCAAGGAATTTAAAAAGTCCATCTATATCCATATTCCTTTTCTCTAGAAAACGGCTTCTCCTCAACAAATCTGCTTCAAAAGTTATATCTCTAAGTAGCTCCATCCTCTTTAGGTCTAGGGAGAGCCTAGAGATAATATCGTAGATCTCTGTACTTCTACTCAACTTATTACTATACACCTCATATCTAAGTGTATCTATTACTAATTACTGGATAATTAATCCAATCTCAGACAAGATATTACTGCTTTCATTATATGTAACTTCTACCCATATCTGATTGTATAGATGTGAGAAACATTTTAAATATGTACATTAAAGAGGAAATACTATATTTTATACCATTACTACTTTCATCGCTATATTTCTTAAGGCATTAAGTGTCTTTTTATCAATAAGATCCACTGGTGCGAAAACAACAAGCATGTCATTAACCCTTAATCTCTCTATTATAGAATGTAGTAATTCATAGAATCTCTTAAAACCAATTAAGTTAATGAGATCTGCCGGGTTCTCTATAATAACCAGCATATTTTTAGAATCAACCTCCTTCCTAACTCTCTCGACTACATAAGGCGTATATGTAGGATCAATACCTACCTCATATCTCCAAACTTCCTTACCAACTGGATATATTTTAGGCAACGTCAGAGATTTTGTCAATGTAATCGTATATATTGGGACACTGCTTCTCCCCTCTTCATCAATAAGATAGTGCATGAGGTTTCCTTCAAGATACTCTATTAAAGGACTCCCTCGTATGGTATATATCAATATTGTATCAAAACGATCTATTTCCCTCCCAATCTCAGCAGGTTCAGTTAATTTATCAACTAAAGTTTTGGCAAGAAATGATTTGTCTGAACCAAATGACTTTAAATAATATTCTATAATAATAACTTTAGGTTCTTTCAATGCAACTTCTAATAACAATTCTTTTGATAAAGATAAAGCAGGAATAATTTTGTCAAGAACCGACGAAAAGAACATTATAAAGATCATGAAAGACAGTATTTCAATAATCTTAATATACATCAAAGCATATACATCAAAAAATAAAACATTTGACAAAATGATTGACAATATAATACTTGATACAATTAATATTTTAAATCCAATATTTGGAATACCTGATTCACATGTTTTGAATAGGACATAGATAGATGAAAAAGCCAATAAAATAACTAGTGCAGACAAAAAATAATCAACAACTCTGTTCTCAGCTAAAGAAACATATATTCTCTTAAATAGTGGAACACCCCATAGCGAGGCCATGCCAAACGCAAGCCATAAAATTACAACACTAATTGATAAATCATTAAAGAACCTGAATTCACTCATCCTTATATTTTCAGAATTAATTGTATAATATGTTCTCACACCCAAAGCTTCTAGTTTGATCATAAATAAAGATAATATGGTAGCTAATAATATAAAATGTATACTCCTTAACAATCCAAGAACGAGTACTGGAAATATCTCATCAAGAATGGATATTATAATGAAAACCTCAATTATATATAAAGTAATAATAAAGAATTTCTTGTAAGCAGATTTATCTGCTATGAAAGCATATAACTTAAATAATCTATTTAGTAAGTATACCATGAATACTGAAACCACTATACCAAAGGTCAAGTAAATTATTGATAAAGGATCGTACATAATGAACTTGTACTTAAAGAACTCAATATCTATGTATATGAATATAAATGAAATTAGCAATGATGATATGCTTATGACTAAAGAAAATAGGCCATAATGGCCAATAATAGATTCTCGATCTCTAAAAGATATCAATTTATATACTCCCTCAGCCGACCCAAAGATGATCTGGAAATTCTGAAGGGAGACAACCTAATATTAGACAATATCCGCATACCCATTCCGTGATAGCATCTATATTTTTACAATTAACCGCATAACCTCTATTAACTTTTCTATCAATTAATTATTTTAGAAATTAAGACATACTTATATCATCCTATAATTTAATTCATTCCATTAATTATATAATACTTTTTAAATAATCTATAATATTTCATAATTAAGTTATATGGTTCCAATAGCTCTACTTGGCAATTCTCCAACAACATTAAAGCCTCTTTCATCAACTGCTACTTCATAGTATTTTCTATCAATAGCACCTATTCTCATTTTAATAGGAGTCATTCTTACAGCAAGTCTCTCTCCATGGATATCTATGAAGTCAAGTCTTATTACAACATCTGCCATAAACTCTTCAACACCAGGTAATTTTATTTCTGCAAATAATGGTATTTCTCCAACAATTATTGTTGTAACATCTTTACCTGTAACCTCTTTAAAGATCATTTGAAGTATATTTGCTACTTCTTGAGGAGATAAGCCTCTTACAAGTGATGAAAGACTATCTATTATTAAATTAGCATATTCACCCTTAGATATGCCTTCTAAAATACGTTCAAGCACACTGATAATAACCCTATACTCAGCTAAAGGCATTGCCTCTTCAAGGCTTAGATACTTATTTATAAACTCATCAAGTTTATTAAATTTTAAAAGTTTTATCCGCTGTATAAGGAGGTCCTTGGGCTCTGACAATGTTAAGTATTTAGTTTTTTCACCATGTTTTACAGCTCTATTATAGGCGTAATGAATACACATTATTGTCTTACCAGTACCGGGATGACCTACTATATAGACTAAGCCGGGTCTTGTAAATCCTCCTCCAATAGCTTTATCTAATCCCGGTATTCCAGTTGATATAATTCTATAAGGCATACTATTATCACCTACACTATATTTATGGATATATAGGATTAATAGCTTTCGTGGTTGCCCGTGCAAGTTCCCCAAATACCATAGTTACCAAAAGATAATGCACGGGCTTCCCCCTCATCGGGTTCGGGGTTTCATCTCCATCGAGGGCTTTCAGGGCTTCCACGAAACCAGGGAGCCCCACATCTCGGGTTAGGAGGTTTAATCCTCTGAGAGCTAGGTTCCACGAGGCGACCATATCTCTCGTAACAATGTGTCCGTTCGGTAGTTTAACCCATTTATAATTTATAAATACCAATTCGTCACCTAGTGGTGATGTCTTAGAGGTATTCTTTGGGCTAACAAATACTATTGGCAACCCATCTATCAATGCTTTATAATGAGTATATGTCTGTATTCTACGGTACGTCCATAATGATAGTTTCCTATTGTATTTTCTTGAACTATTAGCCCTACTTCTGAGTTTATTTAAGTTCACCAACACCATTAAGGCATTATACTCTTTAGCTATCTTTACTATTCTTCCCGAGATATAGTGGCATGAGTCAATGAGTATGTTTCTTGTCCTCCTACCATGCCTCCTAACAGCTTTCCCTACCCCTTTAACATATCTCCATCTCCTAGAATACTTCCTCTGTATCTTCTCAGCGATGATTCTATGAGTTAAAGCTCTCTTCAACCCATTAAACGGTATAACACCCATAGACACCAAGTTACCTTGAAGATCAACTATGGTGTATGTTATGTTGTTGAAGTTTATGTCTATACCCATGACTGTTCTTGGTTCTCTTAGCCTAACCTCTTTCTCAAACGTAAAGTAGATCCAGACGGTATTATCTCTATAATTCGCCAATATTTCCTTGAGTCTCCACGAGCTATCAAAGTACCTATCTAGATAAGTATACCATATCAGTTTCAGTTCTACCCATTTGTTATTGAGGACAGCTATTCTTAATACCTTATTTTGCATGTCTAACTTGTAGTCTTGGTAATCTAGTCTTGCTGTTAACTTTCGAAGAACTGGTTTCCCTACATTGTTCTTCTTGACTGCTTTAACAACCTCTCTAGCTCTACGCTCAATCTTATGACAATGGTGCGCTCTGAAACCCTGTTGTCTCAATATCCTATAGAACCTATAGTGTAGCTCCCTCATAGAAGGTATTTTACGATCATACCATATCTGGTCTATGACGTGCTGTGTCCAGTCACGGTATGCTCGAAGGAACTCTACAAGTTTATGGAGGGGGCTGGGATTAGGGATAACCGCCTCAACCTTTGCGGTTACTATACCTTCATCTCTAGCTCCCAACTAATGTTTACTGTTAGAAAAACATTTACACTTTTCTAGCCTTTATATTTATTTGTGAATAGAAATTGAGTATTGTCTACGTATTCGAGGCATCAATAGTCAAGTATACAAGAGATAGAATAGTAATCTACCCACCAAAGGATTATCAAGAGAAACTAAGGAAATTCCATGGAAGAAAAGTCAAAGTACAAATAGTCATAGAACCTGAATAGAGTTCCCAAAATACTTAGAAGTTATCATAGTTTTAAATTCTCTAAATACTCAAATAAGCAAATAGTCAATATTTTCCTACTAAATCGAGGATTGTTTAAACCTATATAAGTAAACCTATATAAGAAGTTATTTTATGTATGAAGACTTAGTTAATCAATATGAATAACAAATGATATAAAGTATTCAATAGGGCCCAGAGAAGATTTTCCAGGCGTATCATTAATTAATATAAGTGTATCTTTTTCATCCAATAAATCAATGAGAGTTCTAAACCATAGGTACTTTAAAGGAAATGATCCGGGTAATTGATCGAGAATACTTGTTCTTAGTATAAACACTAGGCCATTATCATCATTACTTAAATCACTCCTAATTCTATCAATAATATGTGTTAATCTTCTAAAGACATTCTCATAGATATATTGTTCTCCATATCTAACAATTACAGGAGGTATAATCTTTCCATGATCATTTCCATTTAAAGAGGTAGCCTTTATGCTATCACTAAACACGAATTCAACAACACCTTTATTTCCTAAATTAATATATTTCTTCAATAAATCAGATATTGACTTATAGGAGACATTCTTCTTAGATCTAGATTCAACGAGTACAATTAATGGACCCTTTTTGTGTTCAATGATGTATTTAAATACATCGTATACTTTAGACCCAAATACTGTTATATCTTCTTTCTTACTTCTAAATTCTAAAAGACGTATTATGAGGGCTGATGCTAGCAGTAATGGGAGATGAATTATTAGTTCATGGTATCCAAGTATTTCGAGAATACATACAAGAATAACTGCCAATAAGAGTATAGCTGGTTGAATAGAGATGAATGTAGGGCGAAAAGTTATCTGTCTATAGTCAATAGTTATTTTAATTTTGAAGAAATTAAGACTTAGATAACCAAGTATTGGTAATATGGAGAGCATAAGGATTATTATTGAAATGATATGGAGGCTAACCATCTTTATTAAATAAAATAATCCGATTAAAAATAAACTATAAGTTAATCCTATTGCTAGGATCGAATATATGAAGCTCTCCCTATATACTCCTCTCGTTTCATTATAGATTGATAATGAAAGTATTATATAGTAAAAAGCAAATATAGCATATATGATCGTATACACATTAATAAGAGCTGATTCATAGAATGAGAATAATATTAAGTATACTAATATTAAACTAAGTAACAAAATAGATAATTTTGGATAGATCTTTCCTAACATTCTATATATAATCATTATTTTCTCATTTAATTTAGCTAGATATCCCATTACAGCTCACTCTATCTATGCATGCCCCAAGTCTATATACTTAGAATTCACTTTTATAAAAACTATTCCTTTTTCCTAAATCTTATTATTTCTATAATTTTATGATAAATGATATCGTGAAAACAAATATATAATCTAGTCTTCGAACCATTTATCTAAAATTTTCTGATTAAACATGTATGTAAATGATAAAATTAATTCAATAACTCTCTTGGGTATTCTCGTGAACATTTTACCAATGAAAGCCTTTACCTCATGAATAGAAGGATTCTTCATAATTGGACCTTTATCTAAAGCCTTTTTAACTGTTAAACGAATCTGCCAATTACCAACTGGAAACATGTATTGAGGTAGGATCTCTCTAAGTATTATAATGCGTGCTTGTCTCTTAATACGGTCTAGGTATTCTAGTACACTAGTTCTAGCAGCTAAATAGCCTCCATCCATAATACTTGTCTCTCCACGATAGTTATCATATACAGTTAAAACAGCTGGTTCTACATGCGGATTCCATAAACTTCTTGGCTGCCATACTTCTATCCATAATCCACGGTAACCACTTGGTACAAGAATTATCATGTATTTATTATATAAGTACTCACTATAGAATATGAGAAGATCACTTAATGGTTTATATTTTCTAATTTTACTTAATAACTTCTTTGAAATCATTTGATCAACTGCCGTAATACCCCATCTAGTGGGGACAAGTCTTCTTTGTCCAGTTCTACCTAGAAAACCAATTGTTAAAGCACGGACTATTGTATAGAAATCAAGACCATTCTTGTAGAGTCCATAGACAGCCTCTTCAGCCCTTATATCATCCCATATGAGTTTCTCAATGGGTTTTGGTATAACAGGGTTTCCAGTTACTTTAACATTTCTAGCTGGTGCAGACGGCCCTCTCGGGGGAGTCAATGGATCAAATACTAGTCTTGGAACTGGTTTCTTTTTTAATAGAGCCTCTGTATCTACAGGTCTCTCAGATACAATGGCTAGTCCGATCTCTGTCTCATAAAGCTTATATGGATTATATACTCTAGTTGGTAAAACTATATGAAGCAGTCTACTTCTAAGCTCAATAATTTCTCCAAGATTTTTCCTCATATGCCATTGACTAGGATTATCATATTCCCTAGCTTCATCACCAACTATTCCAGGCGGCACTGCATAATATAGTCTAATTCTTGGATACCCCCTCTCTCCAACAATTATCGATGGAGGAGTACTACCTTGTACATCTAGTCCTCGAATACTTTGTAAACTAATTACTTTAGCCCTTAAACCAGCTAATAATGGACAATAGCCAAGTCCACATAGGTTACGTGCTCCCTTACACCTTATACATAGCTCTAATGGTGGTTTTACCAATTACATACTCCCTATCATATAGGTGTGCTAATTTCCTATTTATGAGTAAAGATTATTAATAGGAGAATACAAAATACTATGAACTCCAAGAGGAAATGGGTGATTATCCAGTGTATCACATAGTGACACATACAGACATTGATGGAATAGGTAGCGCATCGCTTTACATATATCTACAAGGAGAAGAGCCGGAGAAGATCTATTTTACAGAGCCATATCTAATGGACCGGACTATTAAATCACTTATAGATATCAGGACGGATAAAATAGTGTTCATGGACCTTGGCATGAACAATAGGTTTTATCCATTAATAAGAAGATGTTTAGAAAAGATCATCAACAAAGGAATCGAAGTTGAATGGTATGATCACCATGTATGGGAAAAAGAATGGATTAATGGACTGAAAACCATTGGTGTTAGACTCTATATTGACCGAAGTACGTGTGCAACGGGAGTTATAGCCAAATATGCTCCAAGGAGAAGAAAAAACATTGAACATGGTTTTATTGAGGAACTTGTAAATGGAGTATGTGCAGGAGATCTATGGAAGTTCGATCACTGGAGAGGGCCTTGGTATTTAAGACTTGTTAGAAGGAGAGAGCAGAATTCATGGAGACTTCATGTAATTGATACCTTGTCCCAAGGTATTTTGTGGAAAGATGAATTCACAGAAAATATTGTAGCTAAATTAGAAAAAGAATTAAAGGCCTACAATGACGTTATCCATAGTCTTTTTATAAAGAAAGTTAATGGAATAAAGATAGTTTATTTACCATACCATGAACTTGTTGATACAAGCTTCATAGCTTCATTAGCACTTGCTAGAGCAAACGCAGATATAGCTGTTATTGTAAGTAAAGATGGAAAACTAAGCTTTAGATCGACTGGATATAATGTTAGAGAACTTGCTGTAAAGCTTGGGGGAGGAGGACATATTAAAGCTAGTGGAGCAAAGATTAAGATACCATTTAAAGTAAAAATGATGTCTCTGTGGAAAATAGAATATCTATTACATCATATTCATACATTAATTGAGAAAGCTATCAAAGAAATCTCTTAAGATATTATAATTTCTTTCTCTTATGTAATAGTAAGTAAGATGCAATTACAGCAATTATTACCAACAATACTACGGCCATTGACATGTAATCAATAGCTTGTTTAGGACTCTCTTCCTCTTCTTTAGTCTCCTCAATATTGTAGACGATATTGTATAATAGAGTATAGTTTCTATGATCAAGATGCATTTCATTATAAGTATTTGAATTGCTTATTAAAGTACCATTTGAGATCCATAGATTGATCATAAACGTATTAATGTTTTTAGCAATATTGTTTTCAATATATATACCAAGGTCTTTAAAGAACTCATTAACAAACTCGTATTCATAATTATAGACGTACTCTACATTAAGTTTACCTTGTAGTTCACTATTTTCAGTAATTTCAGCAGCAAAACTATATGATCCATAAGTAGGATAAGCTCTTGGAGGCTTTAACAGATAGCTGTCTATATTGCCATTTATTCCAACATATAGTGGTGTTTGATTTAAGAGTAGGATAGATATTGAGCCTCTGCTTTTCTCTTCAAATAAGAATGTTTCACCAGTATGTAATGTGCTTATATGGAGCTTATCAATTAATTTAAGAACTTCAATAGGATTATCAATAAGCATTATAGGGGCATATGATCCAAGATAGTATTTAATGATCTTATTTGATACACTAGAAATATCCAATACTGCATTCGATATATTAGCCCATCCAATATAATATGTGACATTATTCTTCTTCTCTACATCGTATTTGGTAATAATAGTACTGTTTTTAGCTATATTCCTAAATAATAGTATTGTTACGTTGAATTGGAATATATCCTCTAAATGAGTAGTTTTAAGCTCCATAATAGAATTTATTGAAATATAATTGTTCTTTGGTTTACGTATAGTCATTTCCATACGGAGGCTAATATTGCTTGAACCATTACTATTATAAATAATGTTTCTCTCGTAGTCTATATGATATTTATTCTCTTTTTTCCTTAGAATCCTTAGATCCTCCATTCTCCATGAACTATTCTCCATTTTACTATTTCTGTGGAGATCATCCATATACGTGATCTTTGACATATATTCATAGTCTAATTTACTATATTTCATGTAAGCTTCTATAGATGATATATTCTGTAATTCAGTAAGAACAAGATCTGCATTCAGTCTATACGTTACATTTCTATTATAATTTATATGTACATAGATCTCTACATTGTTGATGGAAGGAGCAAAGGTTAGGTTAATAGGTGAATTAATAACCGAGAAGAGTACTATTAGAAGAACAGTCATTGTCAACATCTTATCTCCAACCATGATTACACACCTTAGGAAGTAAATAAATCACTCCATCAGAAGCCCTTACCTGTACAGTATTTCTCTCTACATAGTACTTAGCTACTAGCGAAGATATTAAAGCATCACATAAGTCTTTGGAAGAAATCCATTCATGTTTACATTTTCCAAACATCTTGATAAAGAGATCAGCAGCGGTTTTACAATTGCTAGATCTTAAAGCGCTTTTTGGATGGGTCTCTATAACAATTATTCCATGTCTATTTAATTCATTCATGATCTTTAGGCTTCTGATTACAAGCATTCTCATTCCCCTCCAACTAGGAGGTAGAACGGGATAGCCCATTTTCTTCATAAGAATATCAACTTCTCTAAATCCTCTCTCAGTTAGTGATAGTGGAGAATCTACGGCTATAACGCGGGGATTATACTTTAAGATAGTGCCTATGATCTCTTTATCACTATAAAGTAGACCCGCATAGACAATTTCATTAGACACTATATCAATTAATGCTAAACCACTAGGTCTTTTCGGAGAGCCTGATGGATCAAGGCCTCCAACAATCAATTAATACACCTAAACAATTTTGAAAATACTATATACCGAAGTATTTACAGATCATCCTAAGAATCCTTCTTAACCCAATTACTTTCCGTGTATGTTTTATTGTTAACTTTAGCCCCCTCCTTAACTGATCTAAACCTATTAATTTATCTTTCAATCCAGCATTAAACCACTTATATTTTAATCCTTTAATGAGGACAGCAGGTATTCCTTCAGCTCCTTGTCTCATAATAAGTCCTGCTGCACCACATATTTCATACGCAATATTATCAATTCCACCAAACTTCGGCTTACCATACATATCATGTTCACCGAACTCACTTGTTAATGGCTCAATACCGTAGCATCCGCGAGCTATATCCATTGCCCCCCATGGGAAGAGTTCTGTATCGCATAGAACAATTGCTAAATTTTTGCCTGTCCTCTCAAAGATCTCCATAGAGATCTTCTTAGCGACTTCATCAATGTTTCTGGGAGGTATAGAGTAGATATTAGGTGGATGATTCGATGCATCAATACCTGATTCACTCCATAACATACCATCTCTTACTGTAATTAAAATAGTGGGATAGTACTTCACTGCTTTCAATGCTTTATTAAGATCCTTTGAATATCTTGTCAAATCCATTATTTTATTCCTTACAATAGCCTCAAAAGGCACTGCAGCAACTATAGAATCGCTTTCTCTTAAAATAAGTTCTACTACACGAGGATCAAGTCCTGTTTTATTAGCTATTTTAATAGCCTCCTTAGAAGGCTCTATACTCCTTATGTCGACTAATAAACCCATAGATTTAGATACTATTTTTAGAGTTATAGCAAGTATATCTCCGTCTTCCAATTCAATATTTTCCCTGGCTATGGACTCAAGTAATAATTCAACAAGATCATCTCCTGGAGCTACCATAGGCAATTTAAGACCAATAAGGATAATTCTTGAATTCATCAACTATAGCTCCCACATGTAGTTCTCATACTTTAAAGATCAATCTTACCTGCCCTTCTAACAAACTATATATATTATATTATGATATAAACTTTAATAAATCAATTAGTAATGAGAAGGTATTAAATCATACATTTTTATTTTAATGATGAATTAAAATTATCTATAAAAAAATAGTCTCTACTATGAGTCTAATGGACAAAAACATTACCATTTAACCAAAGGTCCTGGTTTAAATCCTATTGTCCGCATATATTTATTATATAGATCATTTACTTCTCTTAACCAATTACCTAATTTATCTGGTGTCTCTGGATATTTTTGCAAATAGTATTCCATAGCCTTATCCATATACATTTTAACTATTCTTAATCGATTAAGTAATGATGGTCTTGCTAGAAGAGATAAGGCTCTTCTGACATTCGATATTATTTCCTCAGCTAAACTAGCTCTTGTACCAAGATCATATATTGATCTGCCATCAACTATTTTCTTAGCTAAAACAAATTCTAAATCGTCATCGCTCATAATCTGTAAGTACATTCTAAGAATATCTAGACCGGCTTGTTTAGCTCCATAAGCCTCCATGTAATCCTTATTAATATCCCATAAACTATATTCATCAACTCTACCTTCCTCAAGAGCCTTACATAAATGCTTTGAAACAATACTTGATGCAAGCATTGACGAACCACGTCCACCTCCATGAACAGGGTTCACAGTATATGCTGCATCACCAATAACAACTACATTTCTCCAAATAAGTGTTGGTAGAGGCCTCCTTGTAGGTACAAGTCCTCCTCCAGCATGAATTAATCTACCACGATACATTCCTCTAATATACCTATAGTAGTTTAACCTTGGATTATAGCCCTCCTTGCCCCATATAACACCAACACCAATGTTTGCTATAGAACCATCTTTCTTCGGAAACAACCACCAATAACCACCGGGAGCCACTCTCTTATTAAGAAAGATTATTGCATAGTCTTTGTCCTCGCCACTAATAGGTTCTCTTAATTCAATAATCTCTCTATAAGCAATGTTGTAATCCGTCATATATGGTCTTTCAGCTATAGGATATTCACGAGGTAATCTTGAACGAAGTGCTGGTACTGCGCCAGAAGCATCAATAAACGCTCTAGCCTCAAGATCCCTTTTTATACCTGATCTAAGATCCTTTACTATAGCTCTTCTTACAAATCCTTTATCATCAAGTTCAATATCTATGAGATGATTACTGTCGTATAGTATTGCTCCATTATCTAATGCATTCCTCAAGAGCCATTGCCCAAATTTTAAAGAATCCACACTAATTCCTTCTCCATAGACAATTACTGAATAATTACCGCTTGGACTTACTATCTTAACACCTTTATAACTACCGTTTAAAACATCCTGCGGAGGCATCCATCCAAGCTCTTGAAAATGATGAAGACCTATTGCATCGCCGCAGGCTCTTTCGCCTATTTTATCTAAAGGTTTTCTTTCAATAATAGCGACCTTATATCCTTGTTTTGAAATCAACCAGGCAGCTGTAAGTCCAGCTACTCCTCCACCAATAACTACAACATCATATTGCTCAACCATTTCATTGACACCAAGGCAATAAATATATGCCTACACTATTTAAAGCAAACCTACCTATATTTATATACCGTAGAATATAGACCATATTATCTATGGAGGCGAGCAAGTACGAGTGAACAATACACACCAAATATAGGCTATACTGTTATTTACAGGATAATAGCTCTAGGAAGTGGAGCTGGAAAGACCAGTCTTGGAGAACAAGTTGTTGAAGGACTTAGAAGAAAAGGCGTAGTAGTAGCTGTTATAAAACAAACACATGAACCACAAATAGATCCTGGATCTGATCCCGGGCGATACTGGACCGCAGGTGCAAATATAGTTGTTGTATCTAGTCCTGAAGAAACAACGGTCTTTATGGAGTCAGAACATGATCTTAGGAATCTTGTGATGAAGTATATGCCGTATCATCCGCTTGTCATTGTTGAGGGATTTAGAGGAGTCAATGTTGGTAAAGCAATTGCTATTATCGAAAATGAGGAGGAACTTCAACATCTTGCTAAAGAGCCTGGACTATGGTTTATAGTTAGTCACGACTTTGACCTTGTTAGTAGTGCAAAGGAAATGGGATTAAACGCCTTATTATTTGAAGAAATAGATGCCCTTGTAGGAGAGATCTTTAAGGACTCTATACAAACTCTATCATCACTTATGAAGCCTGAAGATTGTCGAAAATGCGGTTTTGGCTCATGTATCGAACTTGCTGAGAGAATACTACGCCTGGAGATCCAGCCTATAGATTGCCCTATACTTTCTAGAGGGGGCATTATAGTTGATGATAGAGTCTTACACCTTGATCCTCGTATGCAGACCATCTTAAAGAACTTAGTTCGTGGATTCCTAGCTAGTATAGAGGGTATACCTAGTGGAGTAAAGAAAATACGTATAGATATAGAACTTGAATAATACCTATGGTAAAATCTTTATCAACATTCCCTCAACAAGTATTGGACTATATCTAGAAGCTATATTCAATGCCTCCTGAAGTCTAATAGCACTACTACTATAGATCGTCATCAATGGATCTCCTCTATTCACACGATATCCAACCTTAGCATGTAGGTATACTCCTGCCCCCTTATCAAAAGGCGCACCAGCCGCACGTGAAATAGCAGTTATTGCGGCATTATCAATATGAGTTACGGCCCCCTCTATAGGCGCTTCAATAGTATAGGTATGGCTACCAATCGGTATATCATCCGGCTTAACATCAGGATCCCCTCCCTGCGCCTCCACGATCTGTTTAAACTTCTCATAACTTAATCCTTTCTCAAATATGCTACGGGCAACCTCCATACCATGACCGGGTGGTACTTTACCAGATAACTCTATAACTAATCCAGCTATACTCATAGCTTTCTCAACAAGACTCTTACTACCTCTTCTCTCAATCAATGCCTTCAGAGCCTCCATAGCCTCTAGCGCTGGACCGGCTGTTCTGCCTATGGGCTGGCCTCCATAAGTAACAGCTACTCTTATACCCATACCTAATCTAGCTGCTTGTCTTATGAAAAGACCAGCTAATTGATCCGCTGCCTTCATATCCTTTACCTTAGCTTTCCTACCAATTGGTATATCTATAACTAGATTATCTACACCCATAGCAACTTTCTTAGCAAGTATGCTGGCAACCATCTGATGCCATGGATCAATACTTAGCTTTCTCTCAATATTAACAAATATATCGTCTGCAGGAGCAAGATTGAGTTTACCACCCCATGCAAGTGTAGCTCTTATCTTACGCGCGATCTCCTTAAGTTCTTCGGGAGAAAAGTCCACACGAGCAAGAACTTCCATTGTATCAGCCGTACCTGCAGGACTAGTTATAGCACGACTACTAGTCTTTGGAATCAATAAGCCTGCCGCCGATATAGTTGGTACAGCTAATAATGCAATCTTACTATTACCAGGAACACCACCAATGCTATGCTCATCATAAACTGTATCCTCAAACTCTATACGACTACCAGTCTCAACCATAGCCCTAATTAATGCATTAAGCTCATCCTCGCTAAGTTCATAATATAATTGGCTTACGAGAAATGCAGCTATTTCAGTCTCACCATATATACCTTCAACAACATCTTTAATCCACATAAACATTTCATCTTGGCTAAGCCTTTGCCCGTGTAGTCTCTTTTGCAGTGAATGAAAACTAGGAGGAACAGGTACTGGTTTTAAACCAATTATATCCTCCTTCCCTATTCTTAATTCATGGGTCACATCACGACTAACAAGGATCTTCCCTGGAGGCACCATAGTCTTAGTTATAGCTGTAAATGCTCCTCTTATACGATCTCCCTTGATCAACCTTACCCTATTATTAGGGCCTAAACCAAGCTCTTTAGCATCCCTCTCATTTATTATTACAACATTCTTTCCTATATCGAAATCTATCGCCTCAGCATTAAAATGCCTGGTCTCTAGATGAGCCATGGATGCCATCTCCTTCAAATTTTTAAAGTGGAATTGAAGTGGGGAAATACAGAAAATATAGATGTATTAATGCTAATAAGTATTTCTCCTGCTAGAATATATGAATATATATGCTCAGTACCTGTCGGAAACATCATCCCATAAGTCAGAGCTCCGCCATGAACTTCATTGCTCTATGATTATATTATTTAGTCATCTGCTATATAATTCTATACTGACTTTAAGTATTGAGATTTAGACTTAAAACCTATTTTAATAGACCATTATAGGCTCTCCGAGAAGTATACGTAGCAGTGTCTTCATAAGATAAGGCAAGGTAAGAACAGTTTTCAACTTACCCTTTTCATCAACAATAATAATTGACGATACATGTAGATTGCGTGTTAAATTCAATAATTCCTTCAACGAAGTACCTTCTTTAACAACTAATGGCCTATCTTCCATAATTTTCTCTACCGGTATATTCAATGCGCTTTCAATAGGTATATTTAGTCTTGCAAGATTAAAGCCTGCTATAAAGAATGAATATCTTGGCCTACGGGAAAACATACGTAAAAGCTCAAATTCACTAATATAGCCTATTGGCTTCCTATTTTCATCAACTACAACTATTAGAATAGGATGGCCGGTAGCTATGGCTTTTAACACATTATAGAGTTTCGTGCCTTTACGAGCAACTATATAATGTGTTGATGGGGGCTTATACTTACGAATGAATTCGCCAATACCAATACTGAGTAGACTGTCAACATCATGTTTCTCGAATACTCTCCTAGCCCTAGCTTTTTCTCTTAAAGCTCTACTCAATAACACCACACTCTTAATAGACTAGGTAATACTCTAGTACCTGCTATTCTTAACTTGGTTTTCTCGAAATAAATCGTTTTCCCATGAATAGTAACTATTTTTATCAATAATGACCTATTAACTAGTCTGAAGCCATGATAATGTAGAGATGCGGCGGTGATTAAATGATGATAGAGGGGGTGCCGAGTGATGTAATGGTCTTCTATATACTGGCAATAGCATTAATTACTGGGAAAATCCTTGAAGAGGTATTTATTCGTTTCAAATTCCCAGCTGTTTTAGGGGATCTTATTGCCGGAATAATAGTAGGTGCAAGCTTACTGAACCTGTACATAGTAAATGACCTAACTAAAGCCATTGCCTGGTTTGGAGTATCTCTACTTCTATTTTATGCTGGATTATCAACAAGATATAGTGAATTCATTAGATTATTGCCTGTAGCAGGTATACTAACTATTGGTGAGGCCGTAGGAGCTTTTTCCATGGGATTGATAGTGGGTCTATTTATAATGCATTATGGACTGCTAGAATCATTTTTCCTTGGTGCAATACTTGAGGCCACAAGCATTAGTCTAACCATAAGAACTCTTATGGAATTGAATAAGCTACATACCATAGAGGGATATACCGTTATGGAAATAGCTGTACTAGATGATCTAACATCCCTCATCACTATTGCTATTGGAGCATCCATTGCCATGATAGGTGCCATTAGTTTGCCGAGTGTATCAATTGTATTTATAAAAGCTTTTGGTGCATGGATAATAATAGTGTTTCTATTACATAGATTTTCAGATAGAATAGTAAGTATAATAAGTAAGTTTCATGTAGAAGAAGCATTAACTTCATTATTAATGGGTTTATTTGCAGCAATAGCTGTCCTCATATCATTATTCGGTATATCACCACTTGTAGGTGCATACGCTACTGGACTTGCATTATCTGAAATACATGGACTACGCCACTTAAGAGACACATTTCGTAAACTCGCAATAGTATTTTCAACAGTATTCTTTGTAACAACAGCTGCAGAAATAGACTTAAGGGCCGCACTTAAACCAGAGTATTTGGGCTTTTATCTAATAATGGTACTTGCAGCATTTGCAGGTAAGATGATGGGTGCAGGTTTAACATCGTTCATCCTCGGGTTCCCAGCCAGATCAAGTTTAAGAATAGCGGTTGGATTATTTCCTCGATGTGAATTTGCTATAATAGCTGCATATACAGCTGTCTCATTTGGTTTATTAGGTGCAGAGGCTTATTTATCGGCCTTTATCGTTGTTATAGTAACTAATATAAGTACACCTATTCTTCTTAAGAAAGTCTTTACGGGTCCGGAGGTTAAGAGTATTAGACTTAGATTTCCAAAGAGAGTTCTCAAGGCTGGAATGTAATATATTATTTAGTCTTTACAATGATTTTCCAAAGTCTTCCCAGAATTATAGGTGTAACTATGTTTGATACATATATTAACAGTATTGTGGATGCAAGTACTAGATTACCTATTATATGATAAGCCATGCCTATTGATGCTATAATTAATGCTACTTCAGCCCTAGGCATCATACCTATTCCGATGAATAATGCTTTTCTAATATCAAAGCCTGTTGAAACTGCTGCAACAGCACAGCCTACGATCTTTCCGATCATAGCTAGGACTATAAGTACTATTATTGCAAATAAATTAGATACACCAAGTATATATGGTTTTAGATCAATTGATGCAACAGATATTATGAAGAAGACCAATGCAAATATATTTGGTATAATACTGAACCTATGTACTACCCTCTCAATACCTCTTACCTCACTAAAGGCTAATCCAACAGCATATGCTCCGACTACAAGACTAAGATTGACTCTCACACTAGCCCAGGAAATAAATAGTGTTAGAGCTAGAAGCAACGCGATTCCTGTATCTTCTAGATGTGTTAATATTGATACCCCTCTCCATAAATGACTAGATAGTCTATGTAATATAGTTACAGTAGCTATATAGAATCCTATAGCTATTAAAGCAGTTATGGCTAGTTCTATAAATTCTAACTCTGTTGATAAAGCTATGGCTGTACTAAGTCCAAGCACTATAAGGCCTCCGATATCATCGATAACTGCAGCTCCAAGTATAACAGTTGATACGTCAGTTCCCATAGCGCCTATTTCAGTTAAAGCCCTTGCTGTAAGGCTAACACTTGTAGCTGTGAATATAGCTCCTACGAATATGCTTTGTGCAACAGAAAAATGTAGTGCTAATCCGCCTATATACCCTAGAGCAAATGAAAGGCCTATACCACCCACTGCCACAAGAAGGGATGATTTAAGATACTTTCTAAACATATGAAAACGCGTTTCCAAACCAGCTAGGAAAAGTAGACTAATAATTCCCATCCACTTAAGAATAGATAAATGCTCAAGATACTGGCTGGAGAGTATTCCAAGTACAGTTGGGCCGACAATTAGTCCTACAAGAATATCTCCTAGTACAGGAGGATAGCCGATATGGTTAATCAATTCCTCCATAATCTTAGCTAATGCTATCATTAAACCAAGTATCAGTAGAGTATCAGCTATGATAACTTCCTCCAATTCCTAAACTCCTCTACTATCTCAAAAACTAATTTTAGAATGCATTAATAATTATAGTGCATCATCATCTTCCACAGTAGTATAAACGTTTTATTTTACATTGTATCACTTTATATTCATATTATAGTTGTCTCGGAGAATAATTCAATATACTATCTATCAACTATTATAGATCCTTAAAAAGATATAATAAGAGGATTAGTAAATTCATATTATCAAGAACATTTAAACCAATAGATCAAAACATATACCAAAAGAATATAGGCATATCTATAACATACCATGATTAATCGGATTATTGGATAAACATTGCAATTATCCATACTTATTGAAAAATAAGTCCTTATTAGCCATTATATAAAATTATATTCATGGGTGAATATGGGTAGTGTATATAGTTACGTCAAGAAATAAACTCATAGGCGTATATGATTCATTTGGTGATGCATTAAAAGCTCTATTAGAGGCTGGAGGAGGTGTCATCTATCGTGGAGAAATAGTTGTTAAACTAAGCAGTGACGAGGTCCTGGAATTAACCGGTATATTAGCGGAAAAAATAGAGCCCATAGAAGTTCCTGTAGTTAAAAAACATATTGAAAAGCGGGGAAAGGTGGCTATTGTACTTGATCAAATGTATAAAGGATTCTTTACAAATGTTTTGGCAAGAGAGTTTCCAAGCGCAGAAATACATGAGATCGTGGGTAGGGGATTGCCTAAGCGTGTTAAAGTAGAAAATATTGTCAAACAACCCGCACAAGATGATTTTGATGTATTGAATATCGTAGAAAAACTTTCAAAGGAAGGTTATCGTGTCATATTCTTTACTGGAGATAAAAGACTTGCTACACAAGTATCATTATTAGAGGATGTTGATGTTGTATATGCTCCTCCTAATGAATTCACGGGCAAAGAAGCCCTAGCAAAGTATATGATCGAGGAAGTTAAGAAGAGAATTATTTCTAGAGGATAACCTTTAATCCTATCTTCTCTTATAGTGTAGCATTGGTGATAATATGGATAATCGAATTTCCAGACTTGCAAAGTTGATTGCTAATTATTGTATTGGAGTCAGAGAAGGAGACGAGATAGTGGTTAGCGCTGGTTTAGAGGCTCTTCCACTAATTAGGGAGCTCTATAAAGAGATCCTTGTTAATGGAGGATATCCTTTAATAATTAGCATACGTGATGAAGTACTTGATGAAATCTTTTACAAATACGCACCTGATAAGGTATTGGAACATATAAGTCCCGTTGAAAAAATGATCTATGAGAAAGTAAATGCTTTTATATCAATACTTAGCCCAAGCCATACAAAACCACTTAGCAACATAGACCCTGAGAAAATGAGAAAAAGAAGTAAGGCTAGATTCGAATTAACGAGGATTTTTATGGAACGTAGTGCTAAGAAGGAATTAAGATGGACTGTAGCACCATATCCAACAAAAGCACTAGCACAAGAAGCTGGTATGGGATTACTTGAATACGTAGATTTCGTATTTCGTGCGACAATGGTTGACCGCGAAGATCCCATTAATGCATGGATGGAGAAAGCTAAAGAGCAACAGAAAATAGTTGATTTTCTAAAGAAAGTCAGTGAGTTAAGGTATGAGGGGCCAGGCATAGATCTTTATCTACGAGTTGATGGTAGAATATGGATTAATGACGATGGTAAATATAATATGCCCGGAGGCGAAGTCTTTTCAGCACCTATTGAAGATAGTGTTGAAGGGTATGTAGAGTTTGATTATCCAGCTATATGGCGTGGAAAAGAGGTTGAAGGTGTAAAACTTATTTTCCGTAAAGGAGTAGTTGTAGAGGCTAAGGCTAGACGTGGTGAAGACTTCCTCAAGAAAATGCTTGAAACAGATGAGGGAGCCAAAAGACTTGGTGAAATAGCCTTTGGATTAAACTATGGAATCAATCGCTTTACTAAGGAAATATTATTCGATGAAAAAATTGGTGGAACTATACACATGGCTCTTGGAGCTGCATATCCAGAGACAGGTGGTAAGAATAAATCAAGTATTCATTGGGATATGATTAAAGACATGAAAAGACATAGAGTATATGCTGATGGAGAACTAGTTTATGAAAATGGATACTTTATAGAAGAAATACTATGATGCACATAAGCCGTTTTTCTTATTAACAATTTCTATTATAAGCTAAAGCTACTCAATATAATCATATATATTTGCACAATATTACTGCATACACTTGCTGCACCGGAATTTACTATATCAATATATTCACTATATCCTCCAACAATGTCTGGTTCTAAACTAAAGTATTGCATTGTATACTTGATTAATGTATCAATTCTTAATTCACGAAACATCTTTAATGCATATTCATAACCACTATTAATCTTATCTAACTCTCCATAACTATGGGTTTTTCCTAATTCCATTAAACTAATAATATTTAAGGGAGTGCTTGCAAGTTCATTATAGAATTCACTTATAAAACCTTTAGTTATATGATATGATCTAGTCTTATACATTATTGGGAAGTTCTTATAAAACAATTCATTAAGTTCTTTTAACTTCTTTATATGTGCAAATAACGGAGTATTGATAAAGCTTATCGTAGATTTTTCATACTCACTCCTAATATCCCTAATTATCCTTCTGACAATCCTGGAACTAATAAAACCGTCAATAGTTAAAGCGGCACATATAGTATTCATATTTAAGACCATTTTCTCGTCTAAAATGGATGAAAGTAATTTATTAATCCAAGATGGAGTACCAGGAAATGTCAAATAATGTTCTATGCATGGTTTGCGGCAAGTATCTTTCATAATCTTCAAGTCACTCCAAACTCTCTTTTTAAACAACCATTTATTATTCTTAAATATTCCTCTTCTACAGCGTTTTATAAAATAAGAGATCAATGTATATATATCATGGTCGTTGAGCTTCTCTATTAATCCATAATTCCTCATATCACTATTTATCTTATTAATAATGATTGTATAATCTTTTTTCATAAGGTTACTTAAACTACTTTGCATATATATCATCAAGATATACTTTGTCAATAAATTGTATATGTTTACACCTATATATACATATCTAAGGGATTATTAAAACTTTTAAGAATACACAAAACCTATATGATTGCTTTTAAAGTTGTATAATATTGCTTAACGGAAATGAATCTATTTTTAATAATAAGACATGCTAACGATATTAACATGCAATTTATTCCTGTATTTTTCAAAGCAGTAATTTTATCCTATAGTTTTTTCTATTATTCTTGCATTATGTTTTCTCACAATAGATACTAGCTTATATTCAATACGGTTTACTATTGTTAGTAATCTATCCCTAACCGGTGCCTCCATGTATAATCTTATCTTAGGTTCTGTACCACTTTTTCTTATAAGAATCCATGATCCATCTTTATATTCGAATCTATAGCCATCAATGGTTAATACATTAATTGGATCTCCTAGTATTCCATATGCTTCCTCGACAAGTTCATTGTAGATCAGATCTCTTTTTTCCACAGGTTTAATATAATAACTCCTACGATCCCATGGATAATCTGGTATGTTCATTTCATCAAGTATTTTATCGAAAGGTTTTCCTTCCTCAATGACTGTTTTAACAATTAATGCGGCTTGCCATATGCCATCTACCCATGGACCCCAGCTTGGATCAATTAATTTCCACGGCTCAGCTGCAAGAACTATATTCATGGCCCCTAGCTCTTTTACTCTTTCATGCGTTTTACCTAAGACGTATCTCTCAACTTTACCGCCCATCCTTTCAACAACTTCATCAACAACTTTACCTGTATCAATAGACACTATTACAAGTCCCTTTCTTTCTTCAAGCAATTTAGCAGCATAAAATGCTATAATACGATCTTGCCTAATAAAACCCTTGTCTGGACTGAGAACAGCTAACCTATCAGCATCACCATCATGGGCTAATATTACATGTGGGTTAAAACCTCGATAAGCAGGTAATAGTTTTTCTAAAACGTCTTTTCTGGGCTCTGGAGGTCTTCCCATAAAATAGCCGTCTGGATTAGCATTTACAGTGTATACTTTAGCACCTATTTTCCTTAATACTGTTGGAGTAACATAATAACTAGCACCATTTGCTAGATCAACTACAATAGATGGTTCGATGGCTTTTCTTTCTGGAATAAGTCTTTGAGAGATATCGTCTACGTATTCATCTATGATCTCTCTAGCAATAAAGAAGTTCTTAGCAATCTCCCATGAATGAGGCTTGACTTTGTCAAGGTATTCCTCAATCCTATTTTCTATAGATCTTATGAATTCGTATCCATCTTGATCATAGAATTTAAATCCATTATATTCTGGAGGATTATGGCTAGCAGTAACGGATACTCCTACAACACCATGCCATAAACTAGCATATGCTGCTACTGGTGTAGGGGCCAAGCCAATATATCCAGCTTCAAGCCCTCCTGCCATAAAACCACTCATAATAGCTAAGCTTAACACAGGACTAGTTATCCTTGTATCATGTACTATGTATGCTGTACCATTATTACCAATTATTTCCGAGACCACAAGACCAAGTTTATAAGCTAAAATAGGGTCTATGCCTTCCGGATATATTTTTCTAATACCAGCAGTACCAAATAATCTTCCCATTGAATATACCCGTAGTATAGATAATTTATTGGGAGACAAAAACCTTACCATAGGAAAATCATATAGAGTTAGACTGTTCTTAATCGATAATGATAATTATAAAATGGGTCATGGTTGCCTCTTCTCCAATAATGCATAGAAGAAGCCTATTGTCCCATGTCGATGTGGAAAAGTTCTTAATGTACCATCTAGGAAGCCAGGATCATAAGGACCATTCAAGAATACCAGCTTAGCATTTTCATGTTCATTAATGAATTTTTTAATAACATCCTCATTCTCCTCTATAAACATACTACATGTGCAATAAAGCAATCTACCTCCTTTTCTTAAAATCCTCCACCCTGCTTCAAGCATTTCATATTGCAACTTTGCAAATTCTAATATAGCATCTTCACGTATTCTCCACCTAAGATCAGGGTTCTTAGCTAATGTACCATCACTCGTACATGGGGCATCTATAAGGACCTTATCAACAGATTCTTCTCCAAGGACTTCCAGAGCTTTTCTAGAATCCATTTTATATATCTTGACAATATCTATACCTGTTCTCTTAAGGAGATCCTTCATCCTTTTTATCCTAAGGCCATCTATGTCGAATGCATATATAATACCATCATTGTTCATAAGTTCAGCCATATGCTCAGTTTTACCTCCGGGTGCAGCCGCTAAATCGGCAACTACCTCTCCAGGCTTTGGATTAAGTATTATAGATGCAACTGCAGCAGCTTCTTCCTGGATAACTATGTATCCCTTTTTCCAGAGTCTCGATTTACCAAATGAATACGGACCTGGGAATCTAAGAACAGTATTTACTATCTTACTTTGTTCAACCCATGGTACATCCTTTGTGAGTTCCTCGACTACTTCAAATATGGATGCTTTAAGAGTATTAACTCTAACACTAATCGGCATCTTCTTATTTAGAGCATTGAATAATTGTTCAGCTTCTTTTTTACCTAATAATCCTATCATCTTTTCAATAAACCATTTAGGAAGTAGATAGTGATACTCCAGTTCCTCAATAGCTGTTCTAGGCTTGTATGTATAGCCTTCTAATTTTTCAAATATTCTCCAGTAATACATTCCTATATATGGATGAGACTTACTAGATATAACGCCTGCAATAACATTTCTTAACCTCTTTTTAGTGGCTTGACTAGGTCTGCGGAAAACCATGAGTTCAACGGCTAATCTTAAAGCTGATCTAAGCCATGGATCAAATATGTAAATAGGCCTAACATTAGTTATGTCTTCAATAATCTTGTCTAGAATTCCTTGTCTTTTAAGTACAGAGTAATAAATAGCTGTTAGGACTCTTTCAATACGATCACTGACTCTATGCTTTTCAAAAACCATTCTCTTAGCATGCTGACTAGGTTTTATTCTCTCACTCCATCTTAAAGCCTCTAACAATACAATCAACATTTTCTCATCAAGCTTTATCTTAGGCTTAGATTCCATCAAATCATCACCATACTATCTTAAATATATTCTAATTAGATAACTAATTAAGATAAGCTACATGATATGACAACTGCGATCGAGATTCTATTGGGAAATAGAAAGACATGTAGTCACTTAGACAGATACTAAAAAATATTTGAGTTTATTTGACGATAATACTGATATTATCTCCTACTTTTAATGAATAATGTAAATATCAGTAAAGCCATTACAATCACTATTAATATCTCAGCTATGATAGCAAGATTAGCTACTGTTCCAACCTGTCCTTTTAATGATTCTTGTCCTTCCGACAATGTTGATATTCCTTGTGTAATAGAGGTCTTTACATCATCTATTTTACTCTCAAGATCACTTTTAACGCTTGTTAACGATGATTGTATATTTCCAACATTACTATTAACTTCTTCAATAAGAGTGGTCATACTGTCAAGCTTATCAGTTATTGATGCTAGAATCGTGTCAAGCTTACCAATGATTACATTAATATTTGAACTTATCGTACTACTGGAGCTTTCAACAAGACTATATAATTCATCAATTCTAGAGCTAACGCTCTCAATATTGCTACTAACTTCGGCAATACTCTGATTAAGTTTAAACTCAAGATCGGAAATGTCATTCTTAGTAGCTATTTCTGGATAATAGTATACTCTAACTATAGTGCTATAGTAATTGCCTGCTTCATCAACTGCTTCAAACATTAATGGATTCAAACCAATATCTAGGACTGCCTGTATTGTAAATGTTCCGTCAGGCCCTAGGTCTATTTCTTCTCCATTAAACCATAATTTATTGCCTCCAATAACTTTACCGTATATAGTAACTGTCTTATTAAGTATAAGTGATCCATCAGCTATATTCTGTAGTACTATGACGGGTGGCTCCGTATCAATAGTGAAAGTAATGTTCACCGACTCACCAATATTACCTGAAATATCGACAGCGTGGGCCATGATAACATGTTGTCCATCTGCGAGACCCGATACAGTATATGTAGGTTCATATATCCTTATATAAGGCGATCCATCAATACTGATCTCATAATACGCGATGTCGGTGCTTAATGGATTAAGTGTTATTGTTACGGTATCTGTGTTTAATAGTGCACCGTCTTCTGGATAAGCGATAGATATAGTCGGTCCAATGATGTCTTTATAGAGCTCTACTGTTAATCTAATAGTTGTATATGTTGTAATGCCTCTCCTATTAGAAATTACAACATATACTTTACCATCAACCGGTATATATTCCACCGAGACACTGCTAGTTCTCTCACATGAATATATAGCCTTAAATACTACATTATCCTGGAACAGCTTGTACTGGTCTGGCTGAAGTATATAAGTATCTACATAAACACCCTTAGTAAATTCTACATAGTACTTGTAGTCGAAGAGTCTATAGAGTGTATCTATCCATGAAGGCGGGTTCTGCTCGCCGCCTAGTACCTCTATATCGACTTTAACGTAGTTCTTAGATACAACATCATAGTTTTCTAGTGGTGATGCGGGTGCTATATGAGGTAATTCATGTGGTATAATTACTGTGAAGTTATACTCACCACCAGTTTCAAGATGTATTTCGAACATTGTACTGCCTATTCTCGACGTAACTATGACTGTGAAATTATGAGTCCTGCCAAGGCCAAGCATTGGGAAGTATGCAATACCATCCATATCAGTGAATACGAAGCCTGCAATGTATGGAGCAGTATCATAGCCTGATTCTATTGTCCAATGACTCCATACCTCTACGCGTGCTCCATCAATTGGATTACCATTAATGTCGATAACTTTGAATGTTAGGTTTGCAAGCATACCTTCTGGAGCATATGGTACAGTAGATCTCCATGGCGGATCATACATACCGTTTTCTTCCCATTCTATTGGATAGCTGAAGCCTATATCTTTATACCATCCACCCAATCCACGTGGAGGATCGAAGTATTCAGCCCATGAACCATTTATACCTGGACTACCTGATGACGCATCTACATGATGCCATGTATCATTATACCAGAAATTATTGAACTGATGATCTTCAGCGATATCTACTATGTTTACTGTTGGTATTAGTACTGCTCTAGCAGAGACTTCATATATTATAGCGAATTCTCCACAGAATATAGTCCATTCAGTATCATTCAGATATAGGTATATATTGTACCATCCTGATGGTTTCCAGTATTTTGTTCCAGGATGCCAATAGGCACCTATATCAACTCTTAACCAATAATCTATTAAATAAGCTGCTTCATACATGGTTGTAGCATTAGCTACTCTCTCAAGTAATGAGACATTATACCTATGATCATATGGTAGGAATGTCCGGAAGAAATGACCCTCATACCTTGATGGCCATGCCCAAGGAGCAACAATGTACCTGCTAAATGTCACGAGATATTTATAATATACTTCTTTAGGAACCTCTTTCCATCCAGCCTCTGTCTTGTACTTTAATGTACTATAGTCCTCATAATCAACTACTTCGACATAGTTTAATTGGGTCGAGATATTGTAGATGCTTTCAGCATTCAACACATATAGATATGCTCCATCATTGTCTAATAGCATCTTTAGATTAGCAGGCCTATCAACAGCAATAGCATATGCAACTTCATCAATATAAGGGTCTGTTGTATTGAGTATTAATTCTGCATAATATTCTACGTATCTAGTATCGGTATCTAAAACTGGTATGTAGTCTAGTGCGGGATAGTAAGCAGGTCCCCAGAACCAATTGGCTAGCAAATATTTCTCAGCTTCACTAGGCCATGGCCTAAATCCTGGATATATTGGTGATCCATAATTCCTAGCAAGATATACTTTTCCATCACTACATCCTATTAATAGATCTATTATACCATCACCGTTAAGGTCAGCTATTTCTGGAGCAGCATATGAAGATACTTGTATATCCCTCAATGATCCCATATTAGACCATGACGGGTAACCTGCTGCATTACCTACCGATCTAAATAGATATATGGAACCATCTTCAACTCCTATGAGTAGATACTCTGTATCACCATACTTGAATAATGCTGGCTTTGAATAGTTACCAACCCATACACCCTCGTAATGTGGACCCCTACCATCCCACCAATCCTCAATCCATGCCGGGAAGTACTGCGGATCTTCAACCCAGCTTGGTGATGCTGGTGTACCTTCATTAACGAAACAATATATTAGGCCTTCAGCACTTCCAATAACTAAATCAAGATCCCCGTCACCATCAACATCATATAAGTAGGGTGCTGCATAACCCCCAACACTTATGCCAGCTAAATAGTTTACGTCTAAACTCCATGATGGCATTGTTTCTGTACCTACATTCCTATATAGAATTAGCGATCCATTAGGTAAACCTACAACTATGTCTATGAGTCCGTCGCCGTCAATATCTCCTATTGCCGGCGCCACATAGTCTAAAGTGACATTGACACCAAGATCCTTTGTAACATTTATTGTTGTAAAAAGCTTGTATATAGGGTCATTTACCGAACCAACGTTTAAATATATTCTTAATAGACCAGATGAAGAGCCAATAACAAGATCTATAAGGCCATCAGTATTTAAATCACCTGCAGCTGGAATACTTCTGCCCTCAACGCTAAGATCAGCTTGTAATAGTAGATAGAACTGTCTTTCAAGTAAAGGTCTTATCCAAGTAGGCACATGTTCTAAAGCTTCATAAGCTATTGATGGTAACTCGGGCTTGTTAATAGGTTGTGGTGTAATTGTTCCCTCTGACGGATCTACTTCAACCACATAATATGCTCCTGGAGGAATTGTCACATCTAATGTAACTCCAGTAATTTTCTCTAACCCCTCAGGAGCAAGATTACTAATTGAAGAACTATATGATATTAATGGTATATAATTAATGATCATTACTACCATTAGTACTATAGTAATATACTTTAATGAATTATTTAATAGGAGTTTAAACCCCGTATTAAACACCTCCGAATACCATCTAGAGACAATAAAATATCTTGTTACAATCTACATTTATAGTTTATGATGATTAAAGCTATAAACATTACTGTATCATTTGCAGATAGAAATCTAACTTCTTCATTTGATATGTATATCAAGTTTTAGAATATAGTTCAAAGGATTGAATAATTATAAATATTTGTTTAATCATGTTCCATAGATCACTAATATCTATATCACATTATGTTTCGTAAACTATTACTTTATGGGATAATGCATAACTTATAGGAGTAGATTTTATAAGTACTTTAGAGCTTTATTAATTACCCTAGTTAATTAGCGTGCGTAGGTGGAGTATTTGCCTGTTGTAGGTAAGCTTGAGGGACACTATGATCCTCATAGAGTTGAAGAACTTGTAAAGAGGTTTTGGGAAGAAAATAGAATCTATGAACTTATTAAGGAAGTTAATAGTAGAGGTAAAAAGAAGTTTCTATTTATCGATGGCCCACCATATCCCTCTGGCGATATTCCGCATATTGGAACTGC
>CAZVWZ010000003.1:0-39265 GCA_964631195.1 uncultured Desulfurococcaceae archaeon | reverse complement strand
CCGGGTATTGGACTTGTTGATGCTGAATGCCTCCCCTTTAAAGCATTTATTATAGTCGACTTACCTGTCTTTGGATAACCAGTGACGGCTACGATGGCTGGAAATGCTGGAGCAACTTCCTTAATCTTTCTCCTTAAAACCCTTGTACCCTTATGGTCTCGTGCAGCTATGTAAACAGCGTGATAGCCCTGGTCGCGGAATAGCCTAGTCCATTGCTCAACGATCTCTCTTGGAACAAGATCGCTCTTATTAAGTACAAGTATGAGTTCACGACCCAGAGACTCAACCATTCTCTCAAGACGCCTACTACGAGTACCCATGGGATTACGGGCATCGAGAACTTCAAGTACAATATCTGCTCTCGATACTACAAGCCTTAGGTCACGCCATGAAGCAAGTATAAAGCCTCTCATACTCGATTACCTTCTTACACACTGCTAATTTTCTACCTTGTAACTATAAACAGCATAACATACTAATTTAAGTAACTAGTAATGAATAAAAATAACATGTTCTGATACCGTAATTATATAAAGATCTATGCAGAGTGCTTACAGTATGTATTAATACATATTAGATCTGTAAGGGGTTTCCTCGGCTTTGCAATTGGTTTTTCAGCCGGCCATCCTATAGCTAAGATTGCTATTGGTATGATATGCTGCGGTAGTTTAAGTATCTCTTGTATCTGTTCTATATTTCTTAGTGTCTGTATCCATACAGTGCCTAGGCCTAGTGCATGTGCTGCAAGCATTATGTACATGGCTGCGTTTGCACAATCAACTTGGTAGGAGACTGGAGACTCCAGCTTATTACATGCAACAACTATTGCCGATGGAGCATTTCTTAATGGTAAAGCACTTACATGTATATTGGAAAGCTTGTCTATGATCTCACGGTCTCTTACAATAATAAAGATCCATGGTTGCCTATTCTTAGCACTAGGTGCGTAACGAGCTATATCGAGTATCTTTTCAATAATCTCCATAGACACTTCTCTATCCTGAAACTTCCTTATACTTCTCCTAGATAGGAGAAAATCTATACAATTACTATAGCTATTCATGAGCATACACCACATTATATTTTATTATATAGAGAAAATATAATTAAAGCCCTGAAATAGATAAAGCCTATTTTGGTGAAAGATATTTCTCTATTTTATCAAGAGGCTTTATAGAGAGCCAATCGAATCTTAATCCTGGCTTAGCCCTGCCCCTAAGTATATCTAGGATCTCGTCTATAACTTGATCGATTGCTTTAGAAGTTGTATCTACTTCATAAACTCTATCTTCGCCAAAGGCCTCTATAGCATTATGTGTACACACCGATAGTATCTCAGCCTCAACATTCTCTCTGATCTTTTCCCACCACCAACCTTTTCTCCAAAGTCTTTTCTCCAGCTCCTCCGGGTCTGTTCTAAGAACTATTACTTTATCAACATATTCTTTAGGAATAATCTCTCCAAAATGTGTGTCAATAACTACATTACCGTATTTATTAATAAGCGTCTTGATCCTCTTAATAACCCTTTCCTCATCAATTATGAAACTTGCACGATCAATGTCATAATCTGTATATAATCCCTCTTCAATAACGTATCTACTAAGATCAATATGTACAGCATTGAGTCTCTTAGCTAGCTCCCTAGCTATACTTGTCTTACCTGTACCTGGTGTTCCAGTTATTATGATCACTCCCAATCCATAGACACCATCTAAACTGTATTACTTAGGAATTCATCAATATGTTTAAGCTCTCTTAATACATTCCATAAGTATTTCTTCATAATATACTTCTCTAGATCACGAAGTAGGGGACATATATAACATCCGGTTCTATAGAATCCATACATGTATAACGGGTTTAAAGGAAGTTTCCTAGACAATATGTATGTCTGTACATGTATAGTGCTCCATTGCTTTAATGGAGATACTTCCAAATAATTACCCCTATACCTTACAGGTGATCTATGGCTTCTACTCCTGGACTCTGCATCACGATCTCCAAGTAAAACAAAAACTCTATCACAACCTCTAATAATCTCTACAAGCTTATCATAGAATGCCTTCTGCTTTAAACCAGTACACCATCTATCCTCTCTAGTTGGAAGTCCTCTCAAATCAATAGCTTTATCTATACCAGCATATGCTTTAACGATCTCAATCCCATAATACCGCTCAACTCTAGAAACATAGTCAAGTGTATATGGAAACTCGACACCAGTATCAACATATATAGGTAAAACTCTATTTTTACCATAGAAACGAATAGCTAGATCGAGTAATACAATACTATCCTTACCACCACTAAAACTAGTAATAACAAGATCAGGTGAACCAAGTCCTGACAGGAAATGATTAACTATTTCTGCATGTCGCTCTATATATTTTGAGTTAAACATAATGTATTTATCAAGATCATTATCTATTGTTCTATCACCGAAGATTTTTAGCATAGGTTTCCCCAAGTTTTTAAGTAATAATCTAGCAATTATTCCATCACCAGAATAGATATCATGAACCCCTCTAAACCTCTTAACTACAACTGTGTTTTTCGGAGGATCTTTAAAACCTAGATCAGATAATATACTTATCCAAATATCTCCAAGCAATATGAATAAATCATAGCCAGGATTAATAGTGTGTCCATAAATTTTCTTACCTAGATCATCAAGTCTATAGAAACCATTTTGATCCCATGATATCGTCTGTCTAAGCCTAGCCCTCCCACGCTCAATAATCCTTAATACCTCATGTACTGGTAAGGATGAAAGTCTTTTACCGCTATACTCAACAACATAATTCTGATCTTTTAGATATCCCTTACCAAAACCAGAACATATCTCGATATTATAGATACTATGATCAGGCTTTGTCGATACCTTGATCCATCCCTTATAATATTTCCTTATAATACCATAGATGTAATCTAGATCCCTTTTGTCAACAACAATATTATACATATAATTATCCATATTCATCAGCACTGTATTAGAGCCTTACCAAATAGTCTCACTATATATCTTTAGAGAAACCATATTATATCTACATACATACTACTATAGATTTGGTGATAAAATATGTCAGAAGAAGAAACACTAACAAGTAAGTTGGAGAAGCTATTAAAGGAAATGAAGCCCTGGGAGAAGAAGCCTGTCCTAAAAGCTGGTAAGATAATAATCGAGATCGTTAAGCTTCCAGAGAGACAGACTAAATCGAGATTAGAACCGGAGAGACTAGTTGTTCATATTAGGAGAGAAGATGCATTCCGGGGCCTCTTCATAAAGGAGCTAGATGAACTAGAGGATCTGTATACGGCTATTACTACTGAGAAAGTAAAGAAAATACTTGAGGCCATTGAAGAGATTAGCAGGAAGAAGAAAGTTCAGGAATACGAGCTATAGAATGGTTTTATCCATACAATATCCATAGTTTTCTTTAACATATTCTAGGCTGATTCTATCTTCAACAAGATCCCTCTTAATAGATTCATTATCTCTATCACATGGATCACCGTAGCCTCCGCCACCAGGAGTGTTTATGTATACTACATCATTTCTCTTAAGAACAACTGTAGATTTAGAGCCAATGTATATTACATCATTACCACGTACGATAAAGTGCTTACTTGGAACACCGGATCCCCCGCCAGCAAGGCCCCATGGTCTAAGCTTTTCCCTCTCAGAAAATATTGTTAAAACCACATTATCCTCGAGGACCTTAAATGCCCTAGTAATACCCAGCCCACCACGATACCTACCTGGACCGCAGCTGTCCCTTCTAAGCTCATAAGCTACGAATAGTATCGGATATTCCCTCTCAGCAATCTCTATAGGTGTATTAAGTGTATTAGTCATATTAGTATGAACACCATCAACGCCGTCAGAGGATGGTCTAGCACCACTACCACAACCTATAGTCTCGTAGAAAGCCCAGTTACTACCTCCAAGCAAGACATTTGTCATAGTACCACAAGATGCTGCAGGCACTCTATCAGGAAATGCCTTTGACAGAGCTAGATGTACTACATCAACTATTCTCTGTGAAGTCTCCAGATTTCCGCCAGCAACTGGTGCTGGGGGCTCCGGATTTAGAATAGATCCCTTTGGAGCATTTATTGATACAACTCTATAGAATCCCTGATTCATAGGCATATCGGGATCAATTATTGTTTTCAGAGCATAAGTTGTTGCAGCAACCGTTACCCCATAAACAGCATTAAGTGGTTCTTTAACCTGTATACTGGAGCCAGAGTAATCAACCAATATATTATCTTTTGCAAGAACTATTCTAACATTTATCTTCAATAAACCATATTTTCTAGACTCAAGATAATCTGTAGCAGTGTATTCTCCAACGGCATTGTATCTACTAATGAGTTTTCCAAGAACATTCCTTGTATATCTCTCAGTGTATCCTATGATCTCATTGTAAGACTTATATAAGACTTCATGGCCATACTTAGATATTAATTCCATTAACCTAGTCTCACCAGTTTTTAGAGATGCTATTTGAGCCATTATATCTCCTTTAAAATACTCAGGTGTTCTAATATTATCCATAATTTTTCTTAACAAATCTTTTCCAACAACATTCTTCTCAACAATCTTTATAGGCTCTATTACAATGCCTTCCTCATAAAGAGACTCTGCATCAACACTAATACTACCTGGCACTTTACCGCCGATATCAACATGATGCGCCTTATTAACTAGATAAGAAACTATTTCATCCTTATAGAAAACAGGTTTCAAGAGCATTACATCATTTAAATGAGTACCAACTATATATGGGTCGTTAGATAAAATTACATCTCCAGCTTCTAAATCCATTTCATGCTCATTAATCCATTTAATAATGTTCTTAGCACCCACTACCATACTACCTAAATGAACAGGTATATGTTCAGCTTGAGCTACTAGATCACCGTTTGGAGCTAATATGGCACATGAGAAGTCGAGCCTATCTCTTATATTAGGGCTAAATGCTGTTTTCCTAAGAATGACGCCCATTTCCTCAGCGATATATATCAATGCATACTTTATTACTTCAACAATTATCTTCTCAATAGCCATAGATCTACACCTCAACGTCAATAGCTCTAAACTCATTAATTATCCCGTTGTACCCTGGCGGTATGAGAACAGTTGTATCAATACTTTCTATAATGGCCGGCCCATCAATGTGCGCACCTGGATATAGTTTCTCCCAATAGTAAATGGGTGTATTGATCCATCCTATCTCTTCAAAATAGACTTTCCTAAATAGATCAGGTCTTGGAGTATATGGCTTAGCCATGTATTTTCTAATTACTGGCGGCTTATTAGTTATTCCATAAGCCGTTAACTTAGCTGCTACAACAATTACTTCTTCATCTTCATGTCTATAGCCATATTTAGCTTCATGTACTTCATGGAACAATTCAGCGGTTTTACTAAATGGCCTTACATAGGGTATCGATAGTTCATATGCTTGCTTAGAATATCTCATATCTAATTCTCTAATAATCCTTATATTATCCATTGAAAAACCCTCACTATACAATGTATTTAAGGCCTTATCTTCAAGTTCTCTAAAGATACCCTCTATCATTTCATCATCAATTTCACTAACATATTTCATAATTCCCTTCCTATAATCATGTCTATAGTCAGTCAATAATAGTCCCATAGCCGAGAAGACGCCGGGCATAGGAGGGACAATAGCTTTCTTAACTGATAACTCCCTGGCAAGGTAGGCTATATGTAACGGCCCTGCACCACCAAATCCAAATATAATGAATTCTCTTGGATCAAGTCCTCGCTCAATACTTACTATTCTCAATGCTCTTGCCATTAACGTATTAGCTATTCTTATAATTGACAATGCCGTTTCTTCAATAGATAATCCAAGTTCTTGAGCGAGTTTATCAATAGCTTTTTCAGCAAGTTCTTTATATAATCTGATTCTGCCACCAGCTAAAACTGTAGGTAGTCTACCCAGTACTAGATTAGCGTCTGTAACAGTTGGTTCAACTCCTCCCCTATCATAACATGCCGGCCCTGGCTCTGATCCTGCACTTAATGGGCCTACTCTAAGAGAACCTCCGTGATCGATCCATGCTATCGACCCTCCTCCGGCACTTACTTCAACAATATCTATGTGTGAAATTCTAACTGGGTACCCGGATCCCTTGATCAACCTACCCATATGGATTTCTCCGCCCACTTCATACTCCTTAACAATTAGTGGTTCTCCATCAATTATGGCTGATGCTTTAGCTGTTGTACCACCCATATCTAGTGCAATCACCCTATCGAGATCCATGATCTTGGAGAAGTAGGCTGTAGCTATTGCGCCAGCTGCAGGCCCGCTTTCAATGAATGCAGCTGGTGTTTCTAGTGCATATTCTACTGTTGATACACCACCACTACTCTTCATAACAAGTATTTTACCATGAAAACCTCTTTTCAGCAACTCTCTTCTCAATATATAGAGGTACTTCGCCAATACTGGTTTCAATAATGCATTAACTACTGTTGTACTTGTTCTCTCATACTCCATAGGCTCCGGATCAACTACATGACTTAAAATAACATCTGTTTTTGGACAATATGTCTTTATAATCCTTCTAGCTACTTCTTCATGGACAGGATTTATATAGCTATGTAGGAACGATATTATGAAGGCATCCACTTCACCACAATATTTTATAGCAATATTCTCTAATGTCTTAGTGTCAAGCGGCTCTACTTCGTTGCCAAAAGCATCTATTCGCCCCCTAATACCAATCCTCATATTCCTTGAAATGAGGGGCCTAGGCCTACTAAAATAGGGATCATAAAGTCTAGGTCTATTCTGCCTACCAATCTCAATAATATCCCTAAACCCCTCATTAGTTATTAGAAGCCCTTTCGGAAGCTCAAGTCCTTTCTGGCCAAAGAATATATTTGTACCAAGGGTAGATGCATGAACAATTATATCAATATGATCAATAGATAGGCTCGAAGCCTCTAAAGCACTAATTACACTAAGCCATGCCTCTCTAGGCCTAGTGGGAAACTTTAGATATAGTAATTCGCTAGAAACTTCATCAAAAATAACGAGATCAGTAAAAGTGCCTCCTACATCAACACCAACTCTAACCAATACAAACCCACCAAGACTAGCTCTATACAACAATAAATCTACACAGGAACACCAAAATAAACTCAAATAGGGAAGCTAGGAAATAATCATTAGAATAAAAAATATAACCTGCTCGAAATGGAAATTAACTAGGTAGAAGCCGCCGTAGCTCAGCGGGTGGAATCTCCGTAACTCTGTATAAATAAGGGTTACGGAGGCATTAAGCGCCGCCCTGGTATAATTTGTTGTTACAGTTTATGGAGAGGCGGAGGTCCCGGGTTCAAATCCCGGCGGCGGCTTTCCTTTCTTTGATCATATACGATCTTATTGACTAAATATTTAGAAAGACTTTAGGGTTAGTTTTTCTTCTTAAATATTTCATGTAAGTCATTGAATAATTCTTCACATGCTTTATTCTTATTATATCCATGTTTTTCCATTAGAGTATACATTATCTTTTTAATCTCTACATCGAGATCTTTATTGTAAGTTCTTCCTCCATGAGTTAACTTCTCAATTAGCTTAACCAATTCCTTAAACAATTGATCTTCTACTATATTCTCATTTATACAAAACGTGAAAGCCGCTAACCGACTACTTAGTTCTGGTTTAAAGTTCTTTATATCTTCGATCACCATTTTATCAATTACATTAAATATAGGAGACATATAGTTGCCCTCCATCTAGTTAACTCGTTATATAGAGACTTAGTAAAAGTCATATCTTTTAGGTACTTATAATACTGTCTCCCAGGATTCCTTTCTAAATCTTTAATAATGCTGTAATACTATTTTACCCATAAATACTTTATAACAAAATGGTGAGTCTTGTGAAAAATTTTTCATTAAGATATGGCCATACTAAACTATATTTTGGAATAGGAACCATAGATAAGTTAGCCAAGTATGTTAAATCTTACAATAATATAGCAATAGTTACTGGTAAGAGATCTGCTAAATTAAGTGGCGCACTTAATGATCTCTTGAAGATACTAAGTGATTATAATATATCATATAAGATCTATGATATAGTGACGCCTAATCCATGGGCCAGCCAAGCGGATGAACTAGCTAAGCTATTTATTGAGGAAAAACATGATGCTGTTGTCGCTATTGGAGGTGGAAGTGTTATTGATGCCGCTAAGGTTGCCTCTGTAATTGCATTATCTGGTGGTAAAGCTGTCGATTATTTATATAGGAGAATAAAACCAAATAAAATGCTTCCACTATATGCTATTAACTTAACCCATGGCACAGGTACAGAAATTGATAGATATGCAGTATTAACTGTTAATGAGAATAAAGAGAAAAGGGGTATATCTATACGTTATAATGATATAAGTATAGATGATCCCAAATATACCTTGACCTTGCCTAAAAACCAGGCGTTATATACTACACTTGATTCATTTTATCATTCTTATGAAGCAATTACATCGATCGATTCTATGCCTTTCAGCGATCAACTAAGTATGCATGCAATAAGTCTAATTAATAAGTGGTTAGAGAAGGCATTAGATAGACCAAGAGATATAGAGGCAAGATACTGGCTTCTCTATGCATCTATGATTGCAGGAATGGCCATTGACATGTCTTCAACACATGTAATACATGCTTTAGAGCATGTGCTTAGCAGTCTAAATCCCAAACTTCCACATGGCTGTGGATTAGCTATTATAGGTCCTCAGCTTATAAAATATATTCATAAAGCTGTACCAGAGGCTTCAGCTTACGCTTTAAGAATAATCGATCCATCAATTAAGCCTTTATCCGAATACAGTAGCTATGCATCAAGAGCTGTTATAAAGTTCCAGGAAAGACATGGTTTTGACAAAAAGCTAAGTGATTACGGCTTTAGTAGGAGAGATATAGATGATATAGTTAAAATGTTGTTCAATGGACTTAGATACTTAGCTGAATCTACTCCATTTAATATTAGAGAAGATATTATTAGAGAAGTCATTGTAGAGTGTCTATGATTAACATGCATGAGTACATATTCGAAATCTATACTTAACTAATTCACTAAGCAAATATTTTTTGAGTTTATCACCGCCTGTAACAGATATTTTCATAACTCCTTTCCTCACATTAATACTTGATATTTCCATGCCAAGTACTTTAGCTAAACTATATACATATTTTTTGTCAATTGTAGGGGGCTTTAATCCGCCAATAACTATGCCTCTTGAAATCATTTTCCAACATATATATCCATGTGTATAAACGTTAGCCATACAGGCTTCAGTAAATGGTATAAGACCTAGTCTCTTAGCATAGTTAAGAACCATTTTCTTGAGATCGCTGGCAATGATAGACACTTGTTTATTGCCTCTAGGCTGTTTAGATAAGCGCTTAATAATTTCATCAATAGGTATACCTATACTTTTTAAACGAGATAGTATTAGCCTTGTAATTCTTAATGAGCCTGCAACAACTCCTACAGCACCAGATTTAAGAGCTTTTTTAAGGACCTCTTGATACTCATACTCTACAATTCCCGGTATAAGTGGTCTATAGAATAGAATTGGTTTGAGACCAGCTTTAGAAAGATTTTTGATAGTTTCAAATCTCTCCTCAGGTGATGGAGCATATGGTTCTAATTTAGAAGCATACTCAAGTGTTATAATTGTTACTAATGGACTAATACCTGGATCTAAATCTTTAAGTCTATAGGCATCCTCTTCAGACAGGTACATTTTTGTTGAAAATTGTATAAAATTACCTAGGTATCTTGACAATGCCTCTATGTATTCAAATGTTTTCTCTTTAGTTATTGGATGAAAAGGCTCTGTCACAGAACCTATAGCTATGAGCGTACCATATTTTCCAGGTAGGAAGTATGAATTTGAAAGTAATGCATATACTAGTTCTATACTTGTTAACGGATAAGGTTTAATATTCCATTTGAAACCCATATCCTCGATATAACAATATAGACATCTAAGACTACACCCAATACCTGTATGGATCGTCATACCACACGGCCTTGGTTTTCTCCTTGCATGATAGTCCTTTAATGCACGTCTTTTTTGAGCACTGCTCACCAGCTTCTCTATCTTCTTCTTAATTTCATTCTTATTAGCGATAACATCTGACATAAGTTACTCACCACAACATGTATCTTCATCTAAATAATCTATTAACCTATTCTAATCGAATGACTGGATCAATGTTAATGAAGTATATATCCTAATATAACATATTCCTATTTAGGTGAATAGATGTGGTTGATATAGATGATCTTATTAGTAAAATAACTGTTAGAGAACTCGCATCGAAAATAGACCATACTCTACTTAAACCCTATGCGACATATAATGATCTTGAGAAATACATAGATGACGTTAGAGAATATGGATTTGCATGTCTTATGATACCATCATCTCTTATACCTAAGGCTAAGGAAATTGCTGGAAATACAATTAAATTAGCAACAGTCGTTGGTTTTCCTCTAGGTAATTGTTTAACTAGTGCAAAAATTCATGAAGCAAGACTAGCTATAGAATATGGAGCTAAAGAAATAGATATGGTTATGAATATAAACTTCTTCAAATCCAGAGATTATAGTAAAGTCCTAGAAGATATGAAAAAAGTTGTTTTTGAGTCAAAGAAATACAGAGCAGAGATTGTTAAAGTAATAATAGAGACGGGGCTACTAAGTGATGAAGAAAAGATCAAGGCTACTGAACTGGTTATAGAATCAGGTGCTGATTATGTTAAGACAAGTACAGGTTTCCTAGCTGGAGGAGCCACTATACACGATGTCAAGTTACTATACAATATAGGTAAGGGTAGAATTAAAGTAAAAGCTGCTGGAGGAATTAGACACGCATTAGATGCTTTAGCTATGATAATGGCTGGTGCCTCAAGGATAGGTACTAGTACAGGTAATAAGATTATGGAAGAATTTATAGCCATTAAAGGAAAATAGGCTAATGCTTCTTTACCCTAAAAGTACAGGAAGTTTCATCAAACTTATCTAAATCTAGATCAAGATCAAGTAGCTCATTAAATAGTTCAAGGTAAATTAAACACATATTTTTATCTATTCTAGGCTCATTAACCTCTAATTTCAAGTTATTCTTAGTAACCCTAACACTTACTACATCACCTAATCCAAGAACACGTATTATTTCAATAATAACGTCAAGGTCTAGTTTTTCTTTAGCTATATATGATTTGATGTTTCTAGCAAGATCCCTAATTAGATCCTTTAATACATTATATCCTAACTTGGTTACAAAATCTCTTAGAATAGATCTTGGTATGACGATGGCTTTGTCTCCCATGATACTAGGTGGGAATAACCAATGATTTGCAAAGAAATTGCTTAACGACTTTACTGGTCCATGTATTTCAATAAATTCAACCCCATCTATATCAGCCAATTTTTTAACAATCTTCCATAATCTTTCTTCATTAATAACATTTAATAAGAATATTCCAGTGGAAGGCTCTTCCGATGAAAAAACGTATGACTCTATTAGATAGGGTTCACTACTAGATGAAATATAGTTGAAGACATCTTTTAAAGCATTTCTATACCCGACAACACGCAATCCGTATACTTTTCCCTCATCAGCAAGCTTAATTGGATTAAGCTCTATAGATGGAACTACATATATTTCTACGCCTCTTGCTCCACGTTCTATAATAGTATGTTCAGCAATAATAGATCTAATACGATCTATTAAACTAGGCCTAACCTCCATCTCACTCATTAAGTACCCCCTAGCTATCTAACAATATGTATATAGACACCGATAAACATACCTATTGGATAGATGAAGAGGAAACCGGGTCAGACTCCCATGGGATGAAGAACACGCTCTTCGCTGAAAAACTCTTATAGGTGATCACTATGAGAATAACATTATCAGATCTAATTAATCTTGATTATAGTTTAATATCATCAACAATAATTGATTTCTTAAAAAAATTCCTGAAGGAGACAGGGGCTAGTGGCTATGTAATGGGATTAAGTGGAGGAGTAGATTCATCAACTGTTCTAGCCCTAGCTGTTAAAGCTGTTGGAAGAGATCATTTACATGTTCTAATAATGCCTGACAAAACAACTACGCCTAAAGAAGATATTTCTGACGCCATATACTTACTTAATAAATATAATTTAAACTACACTATTATATACATAAATAATATATTAAATGGATATAGAGAAGAACTTTCATTCTTTAATGAAGAACATAAGATAGCCACTGGCAATCTTAGAGCAAGAATTAGAATGAATATACTATACTATTATGCTAATCTTAAAAATTACTTAGTACTTGGAACAGGTGATCGAAGTGAAATACTCATTGGATATTTCACTAAATATGGAGATGGAGGAGTAGATCTACTGCCTTTAGCTTCACTATATAAAACACAAGTTAGATACTTAGCCAAGCATTTAGGTATACCAGAGCACATAGCGTTCAAACCAAGTAGCCCTAGGCTATGGAAAGGCCATATGGCTGAAGAGGAGCTAGGAATGAGGTATGAAGAAATAGATTTAATATTATATGCTTTATTCGATCTTAAGCTTGATATTGAAGAAGTCAGTAAAGAAACTGGTTTACCGGTAGAAAAAATATTGAAAGTACTTAAAATGCATAGAAAAAGTCGTCATAAAAGAAGATTACCTACTATAGTTACGTTACCAGGAATAAATAATCCTATAAGAGAGATATAATCGATTCATCCATGTACAATATTAATTGATATTAAATCATCTTTCCTCTTAATTTCCAACTTATGCGATCCTCCACAATAGATCCATACTGATAGAAACGGTCGCGTCATGACATTGGCTATTGAAATTTCTTTACAAAATATACTTATTCTTGCTTTAGAAACTGTATATTCTCCAATACCTTCAACAGTTATTTTCATAGAACCATTCTCTTGTCTAATTTTTAAATCAGCGTTTTCGATATAAATGTCTAGATCATTACCTTTTTCCTTAACATTTTTAATAACAGGTGCATCAACGATCACATTATTTAATATATTTCCTATTTTTATTAATGAGCCTTCTGTATAGACTTTTGGAAGGGATCTGAAGTTTATTTCTATATTAAATCCTCTATCACCTATATCGAATAATCCGTTTTCGAATCCAACAGCATATACATGGTCAGCAAAGTATTCTCTGCCACTAACACTTACTCTACCCTCTTTTATTTCAATTTTAACCTTAATACTTGCAAGTTTTCTAGTAAAGTTTGACTTCATTATCGAAACCTCTGCTCTATATTCGATAACTATATCACTACTAGCTCCATTTTATTTATATTCTCTGGAGATTACCAAGAATATATTAGTTATAGATTATTAGGGTACAGTCATGGGTTGTATAGAGTTTATAGCAATAAGCGATATACATGGAAGATTTAATTACATAAGGAGGATCAATAGTATCAGAGATAATATAGGATTATTAGTTATTGCAGGTGATATAACACATTTTGGTAATATAGATGATGTAATTAGGTTCCTAAGGAAGTTAACGGATCTTTTTGAAACGATCTTATTTATTCCAGGGAACTGCGATCCGTATTATACGTTAGAGTTAGATAATATTAATGAGACAGCAATTAATATTCATGGAAAAGTATATACCTATAAAGGCTATTATTTCTACGGAATAGGTGGTTCAAATATTACACCCTTCAGAACATACATAGAATTCGATGATGAATATCTAAAGAATATGATCAATAAACTGGATAAATTAGTTAATGACTACAATAGGACTATAGTTATAACTCATGCACCTCCTTATAATACACTAGATAAGACATTCATTGGTTTGAGAGTTGGTGTAAAGCCCTATACCGAATTTTTGGAAAATAAATATCCAATATTATGGTTTAGCGGACATATACATGAGGCAAGAGGAAAAATAAAGTATAATAAAACATTAATAGTTAATCCTGGACCGTTTATGAGAAAGTACTATTCAATTATAAGGTTGTGTAACGGTTCTGTTAACGTAGAGCTTGGGAGATTCTAAATTATAATATAGTATTTACAGCCTCAGAGAGATCATTGACCACGTACGTTGGTTTTTCCGTAATCCTACTTAGATCTTCTTTGCTAGTTATACCTGTTAATACAAGAAGTGTATCAATACCTCTTTTTAACCCCAACGGCAAATCAGTGTATATGCTATCACCTATTATGAGTACTTCATCGCATGATACACCATATTTACTAGTTATGACATCTATAATCCATGTGTTAGGTTTTCCAGCAATAAAATCAGGTCCTCGTCCAAGAGCTGTTGATAGGAAATTAACTATAGCACCAGCACCTGGTTCTAAATAGTTGCCTATGGGGTATACAGGATCGGTATTTGTGGCTAGGAATAATGCGCCAGCCATTAAGTACTTGAGAGCTTTGGCTAATTTATTATATGTTAAATATCTATCTAATCCCACGGCAACATATCCTACTCTTTCTGCATCACTTATAACTGGTATATTATTACTAATTAATTCCTGATAAAGACCAGACTCTCCAATTACAAAAACAGGCTTTATTCCATTTTCTACAATATATAATGCAAGCAAGTATGCACTAGTATATATGTCATTTATATCAACACTTATTCCAGTTTTAACTATTCTTTCATAATATTCTTTTCTAGATCTAGTCGCATTATTTGTCATAAAAACTATCCTATAACCCTTTAACAATAATTTTTTAGTGGCTATAATGTTTTTGTCTAAGAACTTATTTCCTCTCCACAAAATACCGTCAAGATCCATTAATAATAGTTTATACTTTCTCATTTAAAATCACCTTTATCTTACTCTTAAGCTTTTCAATAAGTTCATGGATGTTTCTAGCGAATAGAAATAATCCATATGGTTGAACAACAAAGTCATTACAATTTAAAAGAACAGTTGTTGATAGACTACCAAGTTTAGCAAGAATATAATGTTCTTTATCCCATATACATAGTATAATACCGCTACTATCATCCTTAAGAGCAAGTATAGACGTATAATCACTTGTTTTATCAACATAAACTTTCTCAAATAATTCATTTAGAGACTTTTTAATAGCTTCACATAATTCTTTTCTCATAATGACCTCCTCATATACTAAGCAATATAATAAATACTATTGGTGTCAGAGCTATGTATAAAATATTCAATATTAGGGATTTATAAAATACCTCTTCAAGTAGCTCTAATAATTTCCATGCAAGATCTCCCATAAGATGAAGATCTCTTTCTATGAATATACACCTTAAATTGCTCTTACTAGTAGTCCTTAGTGCTTCATTAGCCATTTCCTTAATAGTATCAAGTAATTTTTGACTATATTGCACTGGAGTATATACGTAGTCTGAAAATAAACCTGTTTCACGATGCTCATCATTAGTCAGTACTTCAGATAGATCGTAGCCTTCATTTAATATTACATTAATGATCTTGTCTCTAAGACCAGGAACCATATTATTTCCAGGTACGTATAAAATCCCTATTTTACGTCCTCCTACATTAATAGCTAAGAAAACCATATCATCAATTATTCCTAGAAAATCATTTGGTTCATGAATGGCTAAGCCTATATTTGGTTCAAAATAATTTTCTTGTCTATTCATAAGTTCATCTACGATTTTATCCACTAATCCTATGAGACTTCTCTGATCTATTTTATCTTCTGCTTCCCAATTATGTGAGTCTATAAGTATTAGAGGGGGTAAGTTATATTCTGAACTCTTATCTAATGCATATTCCTGGATACTGTAAGGTAGATCATCTATTCCCTTTCTAGGACGAGATATGAATGTAAGTATAGCTTTTGAAAAGGGTATTACAAGTGCTTCCCAGTCATAATATTTAACCTTAAAGGGCATGCCCACAAGTATCTCAATACCTTCGTCCTTGGCAACTTTTTCATAAATATATTTAACGTATTGAATAGCCTCCGTACTAGTCACTACATTCCTCTCATGACTGCCCATTCCATGAAGTACTATCGGATGCATATTCCTCTGTGAAAACACCTCTCTTATCATTGATGGAAACATACTACTGCCAGTATTTCGAAATGGTCCAAAATGTATATCAGGATATATAATAGCTATTCTATCATCATAGAATATACGAGTATGAATTTTTCTTTTAACACCATGCTTTTGAAAAACTTTCTCTATACTTTTATCCCCACTAAGCCAATTTCTCAAAAATAGAGCTCCAAGGTCTACTGCTCCATAATTATTAATTCTATATCTGTTTATAAATACCATTATCGATAAACCAATCAATGGTATTGGTATTGAAGATATGAAATATCTTATATTTACTGATACTATTGTATTCACAAGCGATGTCAAAAGAAAAACTGTTAGATAAATAGCTATAGTTCTCTTATCAAATCCATGTATTCCAACATAAATAGGTAATAGAATTATATTCATTGACATTAACCCTATAAATACTACTAATAATGTATTATGGAATACTAAATTTGTAATAAGCATTATTATAAACGTATATATGTTAACAACTAGATAAAGACCTAAGATCCTCTTAATTATTAATAATGGACTTTTTAGAAAAGAAAAGCCTAATATATGAAGTAAATAATATAGAGTTGACCATATTGTATATATTATAAGTAGATCTAAGCTCTTTAGAAGTACATAAATTAGTAAATAAACTAATATAATAGGTATTAATAAGAGGATAGGATGAGGTAATGTAAATAATACCTCATAATACCTTTGTATACTTGATCGAGGCTTCACTATTCTAGTCAAGTAATCTCCCATCTCATAATTATTATGTAGAAAATATTTTGTTTTAGTATTTAAAAAGTATAGATTCTATTTTTTCTTTAAGTGATATATTGCTACTATGATGAATAGTATAAACGATATTATTAGAGACACTGCAGTTGCCATAAATCCTCCAATAATACCCTCCAATAACGCCGATAATCCTAAGTAGAATATTGCTACTCCAAGTAGAGTCAGTGCAATGGATACTATCTTCTCAGCTAAAATGTATGCTATAACTATAGAGAATAATATCATTAATACCATTGCGTACATATTACCAGATAAACCAAGAATAGATGTCAGTATCATGCCAAGTACAAAGCCTATTGCTAGAGATAATATAAGCTTCACTAAAAACCATGCAAGGAACGCACCCACAATAAATGCTAGCAATGCAGCTACATAGACAGCTGTGCCTTCAAGACCTAAATTGCCAGAGTACATATAGGTAAAGTATGCAAAAGCAGCGCCACCACCTAACATTACCATAATCTTTAATAGCTTCTTGCCAATAAACGCCAATATTATTCCAAGAACCACCAATACTATAGGAGATATAAGCTCTTCTATTACCAAGTTTAAACACCGTCAAGAACCAATTATGCAGTGAAAATAATTAAATCTATCTTAAAGAAATGGGCCCGGGGGGATTTGAACCCCCGACCTCCCGGTTTCCACGCAAGATACAATCTTATCAGCCGGGCGCTCCACCAGGCTGAGCTACGGGCCCCACTCCCGGCATCACTTCATAAATCTCCATCTATATCAGTTATAAATTTTATTTAGAATATGTGGATTAATTGATCTCAGTCAAATTATTCATCATGTATCAGTTTATCCGCTGCTCTTCATCGATCATTATTGAGGGCCGAGGTTGATGCTACAATGGATCATCATATTGTCAGACCGCCCATCGTTTCCATCCCCCGGCCCTATGTAAGTATTGAACATAGTCCCTATAGAATCCTATTGTTAATAAATTATGGAAAATTTAATGGACCGGCCGGGATTTGAACCCGGGGCCTCCGCCTATCCCTAGTCGAACCGTGCGAGGGCGGCGCTCTTCCAGGCTGAGCTACCGGCCCATCTATAATAGTTTCAGTCCAGAGTCTCCATTATATAATTGTCTTTATTAAAGTGGGAGATATTTCATGAATAGGACTAAGCTTAATGTTAGAATCGATCTACATAAACTAGGACATAGAATAGTATTAACAAAAAAGGGGTTTATTAGTGTTGATGAAATAGCATATGAATTAGGAGTTGCTCTTAACACAGCTGGTAAGATCCTAGCTGCATTGGCTAGGCTAGGCTATGTTGAGAAATGGAGTAATCGTACCTATCGTGTATGTAAATATACGAAAAATTATTTACCTATTGATAAGTTTTAAAATGAGGTCTATTGCCTCAATTATATCGTTTACGTCTATAAGGCCCATCATACCGATCCTTACTATCTTATTCTCATATTCACCTAAACCTGTTGTTAAGAGTATTCCGTACCTTCTCTTAATCTCATTCACAATAGATAGAGCGTTTTCAAGATAGAAAACAGCTACACTATTAGATCTATAATAAGGATCCTCAACAATTGGTCTTAAACCTCGTTCAAATGCATATTTATATACCTTCACAGCCCTAATTCTATGAAGATCAAGATACTTATCAACACCCATATTAACTATCTTTTCAAGACTCTTATAGAGTACATAGAATGAATTTATAGGTGGCGTTGTTAATGTTGTTCCATACTTTCTATATTCATTTATATGCAACTGTATGTCAAAATAAAAAGGTACTTTATGACCTTTGCATTTAAGGTCTAGAATCCTTTCATATAATCTATTACTAAATCCTACAATACTAATGCCCGGCAGACCTCCCAACGCCTTTTGGGAACCAGTTATAACTGCATCTATATCCCACTCGCTAAGTCTAAATTCCTCAGCTCCGATACTTGAAACACCATCCACAATTAGATAGGCATCTTTTTCATGAACTATTTTAGCTATATCGGGCAAGAATCTAATGACATATCCTATACTTGTCTCATTATGTACTAAGGCTACAACATCATAGTTTTCTCTTTCAAGAATGTCGATGATCTCATGTTTTCTTGGAATGTATGGAAACTTATAATTAATGGATTTTACATTATTTGTATATCTAGATACTATTTCCCTAATTCTATAGCCAAAGAACCCATATTCCAGAACAAGTACATTTGTATTTTTATTGACAATATTTGAAAACACAGCCTCAATGCCTATAGTAGAAGACCCTGGTATAAAGATCAGATAATCCTTTTTATTTATGCCCATTATTATTCTGAGATAAGTGCTAATATTAGATAATAAATCAATAAAATCCTTACCTTTATGACTTATTGGTTTTAAAGCCGCGTATTGTAAAATATCACTAGGTATATGTATAGGTCCAGGTAGCAATACCTTCTTAATATTCATGATTCTATCAAGTACCATAATGAGATCCTCCATCAATCTATTTTAACCAAGACTATCCTATGTAAGTACTAAGTAAAAATTATTTATTATTAAGTGGACTTAAATTCCCACTATGAAAGATTATAATAAAATAATTAGTATATCTTAATAAAGTCATAGTGCCTGTAAGTAAGTAAAAACCTCCACCATTGATTCTAAAAATATTTTCATCCTATATGAAGGGGTCAGATAAAAATACATAAAATAATAAAGATATAATCATTAACCAGTGATCATACTTGTTAACAAAGCATTCATTCTATATAGATCCTTTTATCTATTTATTAAATTAATATAAGGATCTATAATTCAAGATAATTAAAGAAAGCAAGCATATTATTCTACCGCATTTTGGAACCATGATATACCTAGTTGATACCAGATCATTTTACATGTATGTAATTTGCATTTTCAGACGTAACTGCATTTAGATCAAAATGTATTTTATTTAAGATAGCCATAATTATCTAATTCATCTTTATAGAGTTAATTCTTATATAATTATTTTCAAATTTTTAAGTAAGTTTCTTTCAATAATTATATAGTTCTCATTTTCTTCTACAACTACTTCGCCGCTCTGAATAACCAGATCAGGACTAAAGCCTCTAGCTATAATTGATAAGGGATCTGTTTTCAATAATGGAACACGTATTATTTTATCAAGTTTGTATATAATTAGATCGGCTGGAGTATTAATTTTTATATTATAAGTTTCAGACACCAGCGAATATCCTGAGAATAGCAGAGATCTAATGTCCCTGCCATATATATGTCGATATATAAAAATGTACTGAGGTAGATAGAGATCTTTCATATACACTATTTTACAATTTTCATTATCGATCTCTTCAAGGCTACAAATACTAGAACGGTCCATGTATGGTATAGAATATTTATTAGAGAGATCTTTAGAAGTGGTACATACAGTAACTTCTTTAACATGTAGAAACTTATCTATATAATCTTCTTCCTCAATAATAATGATTGATTTTAATTTATAGGATCTTATAACATCATATAATAGATCTAGATATAGTTCATTAAATACTATTGGTAATGTAACTCCCTTCATCAATAGATCATAGAATGAAGATACTATGAATGCCCTTATCTCATCTTTTGAAAAAATGCTATAATCTATACATTTGATAGAGCCTCTGCATGGATATAGTGAGGGTGTTATAGCAATACTAAGGCCACGAAATACAATGGCATTGTTTTTAAAAGTATAGTGTAGCTCTGAGAATCCATATTCTATAGGAAATTCCTTGTTATAACCAATATCAGCTATTTTATCTTTATCAATATATATGTATCCTTTTTTAACCTCATTGCCTGTATACACATAGACATTAGAGATTAATATTCTCAATTACTATACCCACAGATATTTCCATCATAGTATAAGAATTGTTTAAAGGATATTCAATGTTTCCATAGATTGTAATTAAACTAAGTGAATACCGTATAAATGTTAGGTTTGCCTACCGTTAAATTTACTATTTTCATCTTATAGATACTAATTTATGGTGTTAATGCCTTGTATGGATGGAGCGGAAAACTTCTTAGAATAGATCTTACTCGCGGCAAGACAGTTATACAAGACATAGATCCTTTAATACTAAAGGATTTTGTTGGAGGCAGAGGACTGGCTATCAAAATATTGTGGGATGAGCTGCCGCCGGGAGTTGATCCTTTATCACCGCACAATAAGCTGATTATTGCAGCTGGACCCTTAAGTGGTATACCAGCACCTTCATCAGGTAAATTAGTAATAGCAAGTAAAAGTCCATTAACCGGTGGTTATGGTGATGGAAATATAGGTACATGGGCAAGTACTTATATTAGAAAAGCAGGTTTTGATGCCATTGTTATAGAGGGTAGATCAGAAAAGCCTGTATATCTATATATTGAAAATGATAAGGTTGAGATCAGAGATGCGCGTGATCTATGGGGGTTAAATACTTTTGAGACAGAGGATTATCTCATTAAAGAACATGGAAGGAATGTTGGAACATTATTAATAGGTCCAGCTGGCGAAAACTTGGTTCGTTATGCTACAGTTATCTCTATGAGAGGACGTAGTGGTGGAAGGCCAGGCATGGGTGCTGTTATGGGTAGTAAGAACCTTAAAGCAATTGTAGTTAAGGGTACAAAGGAAGTTAATTTAGCTGATAAGAAGAAGTTTATGGAGGTTTCTAAGGAAGCTTATGAGGATATTTTAAGTAAGGATAACTATGACTTCTGGATACGACAGGGTACCATGGCCACTGTTGAGTGGGCCCAGAAACATAGTGTACTGCCTACAATGAACTTCCGTGAAGGAGTTTTTGAGAAATATATGGAAATAAGTGGTACTACCATGGAAAAAATGAAAGTTGAAAGAAGGGGCTGTCCATATTGTAATATGCAATGTGGAAATGTAATTCTTGATGAACTAGGAAAGAAGAGCGAGCTTGACTATGAGAATGTTGGTATGCTTGGAGCAGATATAGCTCTTGGAGATTTAAGGAAAGTAGCTGTATTAAATAGACTATGTGATATGTACGGCATAGATACTATATCGATGGGTAGTAACATAGCATTTCTCATGGAAGCCAGTGAAAAGAAACTTATAAAGGAGAAAATCGAGTGGGGTGATTTCGAGGCCGCCAAACAAGTTATTGAAGATACAGCCTACCGCCGTGGACTTGGTGCATTAGCCGCTGAAGGCGTTATGAGGATGAGTAGATATTTAAGAGGAGGATCTAGTGATTGGGCTATGCATGTTAAGGGGCTAGAAATATCTGCTTACGACTGTCATACAGCACCAGGTATGGCATTAGCATATGGTACATCACCCATTGGTGCTCATCATAAGGATGCATGGCTTATCGGTATTGAAGTTAAAATGGATAGATTCGGATATGGTGATGAGAAAGTTATAAAGCTTATTGAGTGGCAGAGGATCCGTGGCGGGATGTTTGAGTCGTTGACTGTATGTAGGCTTCCATGGATAGAACTAGGACTTAGTTTAGAATATTATCCAAAACTATTAACGTACGTTACAGGTGTAACTTATACATTAGATGATCTATTTACTGTAGGAGATCGCATCTATACATTGATCAGAGCATTCTGGATAAGAGAGTACGGAGGATGGAGTAAATACATGGATTATCCACCAATGAGATGGTTTAAAGAACCATTAACTAAAGGTCCATATAAAGGTCAAAAACTAGATCTGAATAAATACGATGACATGCTGAGAAGATACTATCATATGAGAGGATGGGATAGTAACGGTGTACCTACGAGAGAAACCCTTGAAAAACTTGGCTTAGGCTATGTAGTCGATACATTATCAAAATACGTTGAAGTAAAGTAGGCTTTATAAAAATAATATTTAAAATAAACTATTTTTACCATATACAGCATTTCTATTAGAACTAGCATAATACGGTACTTGTCCATGATGATGGTGCAGTTGTCATGATTAAGTTAAGAGGAAAAGTCGTATCTGGAAAGGGTGAGGGAAGAAAATACATAGAGATCTACAGAGATGTTCTAAAGAGAAAACTAGGTATAGATCCGTATCCTGGTACATTAAACATAGACGTAGGATATGATGTGTCTAAAATTTATCTTAGTCTTAATCCAATCATTATTGACCCGCCAACTAATAACTATAAGCCAGTATACGCAGTACCAGCTGAAATAAATGATATTAAAGGCTATGTTATAAAACCATTTGCTACTGTTCATGGATGGAATATTCTAGAGTTTATAGCAGAGATTAGTATTAGAGATAAGCTTAGCCTAAAAGATGGTGATTTAGTAGAGGTTACTTTAATTAAAAGAACCAATTTCTAATATAACTATACACTTCTTTACTAAACATGAAATATATTTGGATTAAAAATAGGCTTACCATGATTTATTTGAGAGATCCATAGTAAGTGAAAAAATATAGACTTGAACATATTTATGAAGACATAGAGAAATAGGAAAGGAGATACTACTTGATTAATCTAATTCTAATAATTCAAGCTATTGTTCAAGGAATTCTTGAATGGCTTCCAGTTAGCAGTAGTGGTTTTGTAGCTTTGTTATCACTTTTATTCGGTAAAGAGGCATTATCTGAAGCCGTGGATATTGCACTATTCATGCATTTAGGTTCAGGATTAGCAGCCCTTACCCTACTAAGAACAGATATCTTAATGCATTTAAGGAATGTACTAAGACAAGAACAGGGAAACACCTATGTAGATCCTGTAGCATATGTTATAGGTCTATTTATCTCAATAATTACGGCTTTACTTATATACAATACATTAATATCCGTTGTTGGCAATGTATCGCTGGCATTTATTGTGATAGGTTTTTCATTAATTATAACAGCTCTTATTACACGTAAAAAGAAGACGTATTATGAACTAGAACGAATAAGTAAAATTGACTTACTTATACTCTTTATACTTCAAGGAATAGCCATAATTCCCGGGATTTCCCGAAGCGGTATTGTATTAGCCTATCTAGGATTTAGAAGAGTTAAACCTGACATGGCCTTTAGGATAAACTTATTCATTGGCATACCTATACTCTTACTAGCTGGAATCTATGGATTTACCAACATAATTAATATAATACAATTATCAACTGCCTTGGTCATAGAGCTAATAGTGTTCTGTATAAGTTTCATAACAGCATATTATTTACTTAACTATTTTAAGAAGATCCAAACATGGCTATTTCCATTGATTATAGGAACTTTATTATTAATATCAAGCATTATCGATCTTATTCAGTAATCCTATATGGGCACATTCTACTATATACGCAATATCTACATTCCCAGTCCCATCTTGGATGAACCACATCATTTATTGTTTCTCTAACTAATTCGTCTATATCTATGGTTTCCTTAACTACCTTATATTCCAAGATCCTATCTGGGGTTATATAAACTAATAATCCTTCCCTAGCATCTACGATGTTCATGTATATTTGTATTTGTAAAATATGGTGACTATGGGGCACTCCTTGTGATGACCTAGCTGTCTTAATTTCAATAACTACCCCATCATCTCTATTAAATGCATCCATTCTACCCTTAACAATATATGTTTCACCATTGATCTCTACTTTTTTCTCTATTGAGACCTCTTGTTCAAAGCCTCTTTCCTTTAATATATCCTCTAAACCTCTATGAACCAGTTCGCCCAATACCATTGGCGGTTCGAATCTAAACTGTAATTCTGGAAATTTTATTCTAAACATTCTCTTATGAGAACAAGATACAAGATCACTTACATATATTATCCTGGGATCCTTTAATTCCTCTAATTTCTCCATAAAATCCTTAAGCCTAAGTCCATAGATAATACCTAATACATGGTCACTAGATACGATATTCCCTATATCAGACAAATCTAAACACCCAAACTGTATCTAACATATACTATCATTAAATGGAAGTACTATTATAGTCTTAATATTATTTCTCAAGTAGTTTACCAGCTTAGCCGTTGATGGAGTTAATTTAACTTTATCGACCTCTCCAAATCTAAACCATTTTACATCAGCCGCATCGCTTCCAGGTTTCAGTATATCATTTCTAGGCTCCATAAGAAAATCAATTATCACATAATGATATTTAACACGATCCATTTGATCATATATTATTATATTGTCAACCCATATGATCCCTTTAGGCTCTGCCTTTAAACCGGTCTCCTCAAAAAGTTCTCTAGACACTGCATCTACTAGTGACTCACCATAATTAACTACTCCCCCGGGTATCGACCAGCAACCTTTGCATGGATCATTAGCTCGCTTAACAAGTAATATACGATTATCATCTAAAACGACTGCACCAACCCCGATAATAGGATACCCGGAGTATTCCCTCTTCAACTCTAACTCCCATCTCTCATTGCTACTAACAATTCTAGATATGTCTTTTCTATGATGTCGTAGTTAAATTGTATTTTTCTGAGAATATCGTGTATTGTTTTAGAGGAACCTTCTATTTCGATATACACACCAAGATCTTTTACGTTGTCAATAGATATTCTAGAATCCCTATATTTATAGATTATTCTTTCCTTTACTACTACAGCAAATACAGCGAATCCCATCTTTCTCAAAATAGTATTCATCGCTTCATAATCACTTACATAAACCTCTATTTCTTCTCGAGATTTTATTCCATTCTTGAAAATCCTTTTACCTTTATATGTCAAAATATACCTTTTTTCACCATAAATTTTTGAAACACGCTTCCTTAATCTTAGTGCCTCATCTCTTGCCCATAAATCAAGACATGGATGAATGTAGTATGTGTCATGTTCAATAACTAGATCCATGAATTGTGATCCGAGTTCTTCGATCGCCATTCTTATATCATTAATGTCTATATCTTTAGGTAGAATCTTTATCTCCTCTTCAATACCCAAGGATAACACCATCGTGGCTAAATATTACTCCAATAATTCTTAAGAATCTTAATAACTACATTTAAGTATTCACGTGATTTGTTTAAAATCATTGGAAGGCTCTTTGTTTTAGTATCTCTAATAGGATCATGTATTCCTATTAAACCTGATATGAAGGCTGGTAAACCGCGTTCAAGGCCTAATGTATAGCCTCCTTCAAGTAAAGCTAGTACTGGGATATTTAGTTTCCTTAAAAGAGAACCTATTCTATAGTATGAGTAACTTGTTAGTCTAAGCTCTGTAAAGCCATCATCGCTATATCCATCGAAACCAGCTGATACTAGAACTATCTTAGGTGAATACCCCTTCACTATTCTCTGTATAAGTTCCAGAATAGGATCTAGGCAATCATCTCCAGCCATAGGAGGTAATAGAAGATTAATGCTGTATCCTTCTCCTTTACCTTCACCTATCTGTTTAGGAAACCCCGTGTTAGGATATAGGCTCCATGGATCTTGGTGAATATCTATGTGTAACACACGATCATCTCTGTAAAATATTTCTTGAGTACCATTGCCGTGATGAGCATCAAAGTCAATAATTGCTATACGATCTACTCCTTGATCAATTAATTTATATGCTGCAGCAGCTACATTATTAAATATACAAAATCCTTGCGTTGGTGCCCCCATAGCCTTTCCTTTTCTACCAACATGGTGACCAGGAGGCCTTACTATTGCGAAATATGTCTTTCTATCTCTGTACGTTTTTAAAGCATAGTTTATAGCAGTTCCATATGCATAGAGTATAGCTTCCATAGAATCTTGGGAGACATACGTGTCAGAATCTATTTCTGCTGGAGCCTTGTTACAGAGATCTATTATATAGTCAACATAGCCTTTAACATGTACACTATACAATTCTCTTAAATCAGCTTTTATAGGCTTATACCATTCAACTTTATTTCTCAAACCATATCTTAAGATCCCTTTTAAAGATCTTTTTGCCCTGGCTGGATGTTCTGGATGAGGATACCATGGTCTATGATTATCTTCAAAAACTTTTCCATAAATTACGCCAACATTACTTACCACTTCAAAACACCTATTATATAACTAATTAACTAACTAAATCTAGTATACTATTGTACCCATATTTATGAATAGACTTAATAGACCCTTAGTTATGATGGTTGGTGATATAGATGTTCTTAAAGAGTTAAAGCTAAGCTATTATACTTGTATATTTAGTCTAGTATTCAACTAGAGTAAGTAATAGAAGGTGTAGTATTCACTATGTCATCACTGCTAAGGGTTAGACCTACAAAAATTGAACTAATTAGGCTAAGAAAAAGACTAGCATTAGCTAAAAAAGTACATAGAATATTAAGAGAAAGGCTCACGATACTGGTCAATGAATTTCTACTTAAAGTTAGAGAAGCCTTTACTCTACGTAGAAAAATAAGTACAAATATAATAAGTGTATACAACAAGGCATTCCTTCTATATAGTGCATATGGAGAAAATATAGTAAATTATTATAGCGCCAATACCAAGAAAAAGCTCAAGGCAATAGTCGGCCTTGAAAATATAATGGGAGTAAAAACAGTAACAGTTAGATTAGAAGAGCCAGAATACATAGAAACTACAGTGATAAAAGATCTAGATATTTTTAGGAAAGAGTGTGTAGACATTATTAAAGATATTATAGAACTTGGGAAAGCAGAAAAGGCAATAGATGCTTTAGGAAGAGAAATATTAAAAACAAAAAGAAAAGTTAATGCATTAGAATACACCTTGATCCCACAGATCTGGAACACGATTAGATATTTAAGAATGAAATTTGAAGAAAGAGAACGTGAAGAAAAAGCACGTCTAAAGAGAGTTAAGGCGCTTCTTGAGAGAAGAAGGGGAGAATAATTGGTAGAAAACTATATTGAGAAAGCATTAAAGGAGGAACTTAAGATCATAAATAAACATCTTCCATATAAACGCACTACACTTAAAGAACTTATGAAAATGGATATACCATACGTTGTTTTACGCGATGGTACTACTCATCTAATTGAAAAACGTGAATTAGAATTACTTTATAGATATACTAGTGACGAATTAGCGTCTAAATTAAAAATTCCTATAATCATTGAAGTTAATCCCGGCTTCGGAGAAGGAGCTGCTATTGTAAGGGATCAGATTGCTGCTAAAGTGCTATCACTCATTCTTAATAAAGAGTACAAAGAAGGGCCTTTAATAATCTACATGCCTCATCTCTCTGAATTAAGGCGTATGTTAAGAACAACCACCACGGTAATATTTATACCTAGTTAAGTATAGAAACTTGCTTTCTGAAGAGATTTTAATAGTGTTTCCATGTCTACATCGTTTTTAAGCCTGACAATAGCTAGATTTGGATGGCCAGCTATGTCTTGCGCAATGCCTTCTCCCATCAAATATTTTGCTATCCTATACGCTGCTCCACGCGAGGCCTTTATGATAAGTATAGGATAGCCTTTAGTTGTTGAAAATAATACTGCTACTGGAGATTTAAGTATACGTCCTATCTTTGATACAAGTGATGTCGAACCTCTCTTTCTCCACTTCTTTCTAGCATCAATAAATTTTATATAACCAACTTTTCTAGCAGACATAGCTAGATCTATAGCTACTTCCTTTAGCTCTCTATCTCTTTCGGCAACAGCCTTCTTTACTTCCTCAAGAATTCTTTTGTCAAGAGGCATGGGTATAGGCATGGGATTCGCAAGCCATTCAACAAGCTGTATCCATATATCTTCATTTCTCTTAACAGTTAATGCTTTAGAAAACAATGCGGTTAATTCATACAATTTCATATACTTCTTAGGAACTCTTAATCCTCTGTCCATATATGATACTGTCTCTACAAATAACTTTAATTTATTAGTTACTTTCACACCATGTTCAACAAGTATATTATAAAGTATTGTTGACGTAGGTTCTTGTGATACATATAATTCATCGACAATCTTTCTTAATTTAATCTCATTGTTAAGTGTTGATATATGGTGATCTATAAATATTATCTTCTTAACACCAAAGTGTCTCTTAAGGATGCCTAAAAGATTTTCAAGACCACGAATATATGGTATATCTAGAAATACTACAGCGTCATAATTAGCTCTAACTTCTTTAAGTAAAAACCGTAGTCTTTCGGGATCCATAGGCTTTAGATCAACTATTGCCGTGCCCTCTATAGGATATTTACCTACTTTTTCCTGCGCATAGAGAAGAAGTGCGGAGGCTATTATGCCATCGGCATCCCAGTCTCCAGCGATAAATACTCTCGCTATATTTGATGGCCTTGGATTATTCATTTCGATGAATCCCCATTTAATTTATACATACTATTAAAGATTCTAGCGTTCACTTTCACGCTTCTTATACTCACTCCTAACTCTTAATAATATACTAGCAACTGTAGCTATAATTAATGCGTAGAACACCCTATACATTAATGGTGAGAAGTCCGCTTCTAACATGACATTAGAATCGGGAATCTCAGCATTGAATGCACCAAACCCTACTACAGACATTATATAGTATAGTAATATGATCCCAAGTAAGCCCTCTATAGCTGAACCATATGGCACGAACTCCCTTAATAAGCAGGCAATAGTATAGATTATTATAAAGAATGATAATATGCCGTAGTCTATGAATTTATAACCCATATTACTTACTATAAGATCTCTTATATCATTACTTGATAAACCATATTGTTGTCCAATAGATGATAAGAAATATGGGATTACAAGATAGATTAATGACCCAAGTATTAATACATAAAATATCATATAATATAATATACCAATTCCTAATCCCTTGAACGAAACCTTAATAATCCTTTTATACACGTTTACATCACCCGATCTTTAATGGAATTAAACCAATAATTATATCCGGGTGTTTAGCTAAACATATGTTAATTCTGCTAACCCTAACAAGATCTCTAGGATTAATAACTAGTAGTATTTTCTGAGTATCACCAGAACTTTTGAGCTTAAGCCATGTGATATTCGAAGCGGTTACCTTTCCATCATACTCTAATGCATTGACAGTTACTTGAGTATCTATCTGCAATATATTCGACTTAAGGGATAACATGATCTCTAGGGTTGAATTATCAATATATATGTTTGTCTTTAAAGCTTCATAAGATATAGACAGTAAGATCTCAGAGAAAAGGGCGAGAAATGATTTATTAATAGGAGAAACAATCTTTATTGAACCAGATGATAATTTTTCATAAATCATTATAAATAGATCCTTATTTAAATCGTGTAGATCCCCTGAAAATAATATATGTAATGTATAGTTTCCATAAAGTGAGTCAGCGTCTATTGAACCAAGAACTTTATCATCTGATCTAAGTTCTACAGTAGGGCCTGGAATGTTCATACCCTTAGGATTCGAAAAACTAATTATCATATCGGCATCAATAGATACATTTTCGTTAATTATTGCTATTTGATTTATATTTTTTACATTAATTCCTATATCCGATATACTAGTAATGAAGGGTACCAGCTCCTGATTAAGAGAGATATATACATTGACTAGTACAGATAATGAAAGTATGTATAACATTATTGCAGAAACTAACAATACCTTAGTTATCAATGTATTCACCTATCTTATGTGAAAAATAGTGAAGCATGGAATAAAATGATTACTACATATCTTGTAATATCAATTATACGTTTTATATCCTTTAAGTATATTACTAGGTTAGGACACATGTACTCTATGGAGAAAATAATGATCGGAAGACTACATGAAGTGTTTAGAGAATATACTAATTATATACAGAAGATTGTGAATCAAACCTACATGGTAAAGAGAGATCTTGATTCTAGATTAGATGACCTAATGAGCCTCCGCAGAGAAGTAGAACCAACAAATGTAGTGTTTAAGGGTAAAAATTTAATTGAGGCAATAGATCAAATAGATAAAAATGTATATCCAATAATCGGTATTGATGGCAGCAGTAGGGTTATTGATACAGCTTATTTATTCATAGGTATTTCAACACTATCGATTTACTCCAGAATACTTGGTGAAATACTCGATCACCCGCCCCTTCCATTAAAATATATTTTACCCTCATTAAAAGAACCATTTATAGCTTTATCATTTGATGTTGAAGATGAAGAAATTATCAATAAGATTTTCGACCAGTATAATATGATCACATTTAAGAGTCCTGCAGGCGTCATTTATAGGAGAGATTATAATAAAACCGTTATACTAGATGAACTAAGGACCAGCCTTGAGAATAAGGCATTGATACACGTAGGTGAAAACATTGATGTTTTTAGAAAGACTGGTTTAGATGAATTCAACTTGTTCATTGACGGCCCTGTTTATCCAGTGCCCAATGTTTTCAAGCAATATTATAATCTATTGTATTCCAGACAACCCCCACGTGGTAGAATAGACGATTACATTGCTAGTTGGCAAGTTCTAATTAAGGATAGGCTTAGGGGTATAAAGCTTTTAGAAAAAAATAATATACCAGTAATAGGCATTGTTAAAAGGATTGAGTCTTCAAGAATACTAATAAATGCCAGTAACTTTAACGATCTTTTGATCGAACATAATATACACATAGGTGACTTAGGCAATGATCAGGCGTATATAGATATCATTCTCCGCACACTTATTATGAAAAAGGCTATTACCATGCCGTACAAGCCCATGATTATAGGGCCTATTTATGTGCCTGCATGTGCCAGTTATATTGATAAATTTATAGAGGATCTTCCCGATAAGATCATGTATTACATTGTACTCCCACTACATAGGTATAGTGGTCAATTACTACGTTATATACTATATAGAGTTGAAATGACTACTAAAACCATGGAACTACTTACAGATCTCGGTATTGAGCCTTACATGCCTGCATTAGCTGATAGTATTGGTATGGGCACAGCATTGCCCTTCACAATATTATATACGGATAAAAGAAGTAAACTATTAAGTAGGAGTTTAGCCCAGATAATAGCAGGCGATCTTGAAGCCCGAGGCATACCGCTAACATACGATACTATAAGAACTATAGAGGCATACATCCATGACTAAGGCTGATCTATACCGGCGAGTTGATAAATTACTCCAAAGAGCTGAAGAAATAGCTTTAGAACACGGTATTATAGTTGGTAGAGTATCTAGGCAAGCACCTTCTAGTATTAATGAAGAGGGCGGTGCACTAGTATTTGATGTCGATCCAGAGATCTATTTCAGCAACTATATAGATCTAGCTCAAAGCGGTGGATATCTGGCTGTAGTCGATATTAAGACAGGCGATATAGTTAGTCTCCGAATAATTGAGGTTGAACGAAGAGATGTACTATCTGAGTTGCAATTACCAGATTTTACGCTAAGCTTGCCATTACCAGAGCCAACTGGTTTATTGACCAGGACAAGGGTTAAGGCAAAACCATTACTTGCATATAATCCAGAGAATGGTGTTGTACAAGCTGCAAACTATGTCATTGAGCCTCAATCACCAATTATCAAGCCTTTAAAGTCTGAAACTGTACAGAGAATCCTTGGATTACCTACTGAAGGCGTTTTCTTAGGCTATGTAACTATCGGAGAAGCTCCAATATTTAATGGTTTAACACCTTTATTTATCCCTGTAAAAGCTTTTTACCAACATATACTTGTCCTTGGAACAACAGGTTCTGGTAAGACCACTCTTTTAAAGAATTTAGTCGCATCAATATACTCGGGATATAACTATGAAGGTGAAAGACCAACAATAATTATTATGGACCCAAACAAGGATTATGTTCATTTACCACTAAAACCTTTATGGGAAAAGACCCCAGGTATTAACTGGGATCTCGAAATAGATCTTGTCAAAAACATTAGCAACCATGTTAGAAAACCTAATGGTGTACTAATTATATTACCCATTACACAATATGTTGTGGATAGACTCATAGGTGAGAACGAGATCACATGGGTTAAAGCTCTACTGATTATTGCCCAGGACTATTTTGATACAGTGTATAAAGGAGTTATTGAAAAAATAAATGCTAAACTTCTTAATGAAAAGATTGAAGTTATTGAACAAGAGATCAATGGTAAAAAACTTAGATACGCCTTGATCGAGGCATCAGTAAGATACTGGGATGGTGAAGAAGACCATATAGAGATCTATATAGTGCCTTATGGATTCTTGTTTAGGAATATGACACCACGTGAATTCATAGAGCTTAATCCGTTCTTTACACAACAAGCAAGAGATTCACTTTATAGGATATTGATCAGGCTTAGAAGAGAGAACATATTTTTCAATACACTGCGTGAATTCTATAATGCGTTAGTTGAAGCCCGTGCACATAGAGGGAGAAAAGAGAAGATTGGTATAACGCTTGATCCACGTATGAATGCTATAATTGAATTATTGAATAAGCTAGCGATCCATAGGGCTACTCTTGAGAATATTATTAGGCAAGTAGGTTCATTAGTTGACACTGGTTTCTTCGATATAGAGATCCCTGCAAGAGCTGGAGAGAAGTACTTGAGCGAGCCATGTATTGAATGCCTACTTGAACTCCATGAGAAGATGTTTAAGAAGTATCCAATCATAATTGATCTGGAGTATTTGCAAGAGAATAGTCCAACGGATCCTGAACAGACAATAGCTATTGCTGCATTCCGTATACTTAATAGGGTATTTCATTGGAAAATGATTAAGGCTCGTATGAGGGAGCCTACTCAGCCCGTTATTATATTGATTGACGAGGCCCATAGATTTTTCCCATCAAGAAGTGGTAGGAGAGATGAGTATATAGAGCATATATCTGGGATGATTGATAGAATAGCTCGTTTGGGTAGAGCGCGTGGCCTTGGACTAGTATTCTCTACGCATTCTCCAAAGGATGTACATGACATTATATTACAACTTACGAATACAAAAATAGTTCTTCGAATGGATAAAAGTACTATGACGGCACTAGATATTCCTAGTGAATACCGTGACTTCATCATAAAGGCCGGTGATCGTGTTGGCCTTATTAAGACGCATGCTATTAGACTAGGATATACAACATTTAGAACTACATTACCATTAGTCGGTCACTACGATCTATCAGCGTTATCGCTTAGAAAATAATTAAACTGGGTGGTGTAGATCATGGATATAGGTTTTTATGAAATAATAATCCCTAAGTTGAAGAGAATTCTCAGAAGTACATTGATCAAAGATGCTGAGGAGTTTAAAGATAAAGTTCTAGAGCAATGGATTATTAGCAGACCTGGTGAAACATTACCTGATATAGTATATGGAGTTGACGGAGGAAGTAAGGGTATTGATTTTAAAGGATTTACACTAGCATTCATAACAGCAGGTTCTATTGGTTATCGTAAAGAGGATAATATGTTAAAATTCTATAATAGGTACCGCGCAGCTTATGTTGATAAAGTTACACCGCCATTCAATATTAGTGAAAGAATATCTTTGTACAGAGAAATTCTTGAAGGAAAAGTTGCATGCCATAGCTGTAGAGATCATGGTCTAGTCCTCATGGATGGCACCATCGAATCAGCAATAATAGCTCCAAGGCCTAGGGTTTCCAGAAGAGATCTTGAGGAGATATCTTTTCTCAGAAGATATACTATTGTTGAGGGAGCTGCAAATTATGTTATGGAGGAGAAACCTGATCTTTTTGACGAATTATTTGAATGCATTGATGAAACATTATCTAGAATAGACTATTTACGTGAGAATCCCATATGTGCATCTTCCCTAAATTATGGTTTTGTAAGAAATCCTAAAGCCGTTGATTACATAGCTGTCTCTATGGAGTATATTGAAAAGATCTATGTCTATGGACGTTTACTTGAGAAGATAGCCAATGGTAATTGTAGGTTAGTATATATCGCTAAAACAAGTAGATCGAAAGATCTATTTAGATCAAGTATATATCCGGATATAATATTGTTTGAAAAACTAACAAGTGGCCCAGGATATTCTAAAGTTAATAAACAATCTCTTATTAGTGTAAAGCTACTGCCGAGACTATATATTTCTAAACCCTATAGAGAAGTTCTTGACCTCTATGAGAGGATGTGTATATACTATACATTTTCAAGATTTGTAGAGTACGGACCTGTCCTAGGGGTTGAGGTAATAGATCTTTGTACTCCTTCACAAGTAGATGATAATTCATTTAAACAATTACATGATATATTGTCTACAATATCCGTTAATGGATACCCGTTTCCATTGAAAATCGCTCACCACGAAGTACATATTACAGGTGAAGATGTATCCAGATTACTTCATTTACTAGGCCTAGATATAGAAACTACTGGGAGGGAGGTTCTTAGATGAAAATTGATGAGTGGATTCATGGCGAGCAAATAGGATCTGTAATTGGTGAGACGAGCCCTATACAGGCATTATTTATTGTAGAGAATCGCGGTATTAGGCCAAAGCTTGGAGAATATGTTGTAATAGACTACGGACCCGATACTCCATTGAGAGAGAGATATGTTCTTGGCATGATTGAGAGTATCTATAGTGGTAATCCACTTGCACCAGAGAATCTCGATAACCCCTATGCTATTCCTAAGCTTAGAGTTTATGATGAGACGCATAGAAGGACTTATTTAAGAGGAGTTGTACGTCTCCTAAGCTATATTTCTACATTACTGCCAAGATCAGGTACACCTGTTGTCGAGGCCCCTAAAACCCCTCCACCACCATTATCTCTAGTATATAAAGCTAGCAATAATCTTTTACGGAAAATATTTTCTGAACGTGGCCGTGGATGGATACGTATAGGTGTTCTTGCAAGCCATCCAGATGTACCATATAGCGTTAATGTAAATTATATCGTCCAGAGACACCTTGCAATACTTGCTGTTACTGGTGCTGGTAAATCAAATACTGTTGCACTCCTAGTATCTAAGATTGTATGTGATCTTGGAGGTACTGTACTAGTCTTTGATATGCATAGTGAATATGCTAATAGTAATCTCGGTGTTAAAACCAATGTTATACAGCCACTTCTAAATCCCCTCCATCTTGATACCTCTGAATTCCTACAACTAGTCCGTATACCATCTAATGCATGGAGACAAGAGTATATATTGAGATCAGCTCTACAGGTCGTAAGAGCGTCAATAAGTAATGGAGAAATTGATCCTAGAAGATTCTTTGACGAATTAATAAGTAATATTTTATCGCTAATAAAAGCTCCTCAAAAGAGTAAAATAAAGATTAGCGGTAGAGCTGCTGAATGGCAGAAAGCTGCTAGCAGTGTTGCCAATAAGCTTACGGATCTATTGAATAAGTATGGGTCTATATTTAGCTATGATGTATCAAAGGATCTTACTTCAATCATTAGACCCGGATACTTGAATATAATGGATCTTGGCGGAGTTGATGAAGATACAGCCGATGTTGTTGTACACCACTATTTAAGAAGACTATACTATGAGAGAAAGAAGTATATAAGAGAAAACATTGGTTATCCAGACCCAATACTCGTTGTTATCGAAGAAGCCCATGTACTTGTACCTCGTGGTGAAGATAGATTAACCAAGTATTGGGTCTCAAGGCTTGCCCGTGAAGGAAGAAAGTTTGGTATCGGATTATGCCTTGTTAGTCAGAGGCCTAAGGTAATTGATGAGAATGCTCTTAGCCAGACTAACAATAAGATTATATTGAAGCTCGTCGAACCAAACGATCTTCGTTACGTACAGTATGCCAGTGAGTACCTTAGTGATGAACTTCTAAAGATTCTTCCAGGACTAAATATTGGTGAAGCTATAGTACTTGGTTTAATGACCCCTCTACCGGCTATTGTAAAGATCGACGTATGTCCAGGTAAGAGCGGTGGTAGAGATATTGATGCAGTAGGTGAATGGAGTAAGAGAAAGGATCTAGTTGAGGAGGCTAAGGAGCTTATTGAAGAGGAAGTTGATATAGCTGGTCTCTAAACAATGGTTACTCGACATACATTCTCCATAAAATTACTTAAACCATATGATTTACTATTAACATTCTATCCATCATTTACATACTCCTTCTATAGATTTAGAGGAAATAAGATTATCAAAGATACCGGGATTTGTAGTGGTACTATATTCACTTTCTACAGCGATCATGTAGTTATCGACGGTCCATGTAGTAAAGATGTTGCCAAAGAATTACTTGGTCTATGGTTTAATCCCGTGGAATATGTAGATAGTGTTGATCAAAGGTATAGAGATTATGTATTAAGTCTTGTGAACAGATTTAATGGAATTAGATTAGCCATTTCACCTAGTGATAGGATCTGGGTATTCATATCGGTTTTTCTATCTAAAGCTACTAACTTCCACACTAATACAGTTAAATGGGTTAGGAAAATAGCTTCTATAGGTTTAGACGATTTTATCAAGACTGGATATAGATCTATTGGCAATAGTTTCCAATTGAAACAACTATGGCATTTGCTAAATGAAACCGATATTATTAACTTACTTGAATCATTTAATCCATATAACCTTGATGATTCATGGAGACTAAGACGGAAATTGCTAAAGTATAAATATATTGGTGTTAAAACGGTTGATGCATTCCTACTATTTGCTACCCCATTTAGCTTCTTTACACCTATAGATAGGCATTATAGGAAGTTCTTGGCTCAAAAGCTAGGCTTAAGAGGTTATAGAGAGCCTTTAAATAATCTCTGTAGACTGTATGATTGCAGTATATGTCCATTGAATAGGAACTGTCTTAGCTATTTTAGTAGAAGGAACTTTGGAAGATTAAGTGGTTGGATACAGACATTATCCTATTTAGCTGGTAATAAGCTATTAAATATATGATCCCTAGTCCTTCCCGCTCTTAACACTATATATAATCAATAATATTGATATAATGAATAATGCTAATGTTGTATGTAGAACATATATTGTATAAGCTAATGGAGTTAATGATGTTATGAGCGACACTACTAGGCCAGCTATACTCTGAGCCATAATAACTATACCTGAAGCTGTAGCTTCCATTCCCTTAACCCTCATTGATGCACCAACATACATACTCGTATCATAGAATGGATATATTGGGGTCAACCATAGTATTATGAATAGCCAGCCACTACTAAACCACATACCAACTATGATCAGTGCATAGGATATTATTGAGAATATATAGAGCTTGTATGGCTTATATTTCATTATAAGCCCACCAGCTAGGAATCTTGATGGGATACTAGCCAGTATAGGTATACCACCATAGAAGATTCCATAGAAGAACCTAGGTTCAATAAACTCGAATAGGCCAGACATAACGCTCTCTACATTATATGTTAACCTCAAGGCTAATATTGTAGTACCCATTATAAAGCCAGCAGTACCAAATATTATCGCTAATGTAAAGTACCTAAGCTTCTCAAGCCCTATTCTAGCTATCTCTACAGGATGGAGCTTTATAGCATAAACTGTCTCACGTGGATATCGAATATACTGCCATAGATATCCTATTCCAAAACATAGTGTGAGAACTATAGATACTGCTTCAATGCCTAGGGCATAGTAAATAGGCCACGCAATCGATGTACCTAATCCCCAACCAATACCGCCACTTAATGCGTAGAATGTAAAATTTTTGCCAGCACTACTCTTCTCAGTAAGTACTGCTGACACTGATGATGCGAATCCAATGCTCCATAAAGTATACGTTATACCTGCTAGAATTGTGAATAGAAGTGGATCATTTACTTTAAATATAAAATATAGTGGTATAGCACCCAAAGGTGCTAGTAGTATAATATTTCTCCTACCAATATGATCAGCTATTGCTCCCCAGATGATGCTCATTATAGATGTACCGTATTCTATACCAGCTAGTACAAGTATCCAATAATCCCCTCCACCAAGATCTATTCCAACATACGGCCTTGATAGGGCATAGTAGATACCTATAGAGATCATTACTAGTAAGTTACCCATACTGTAGACTAATACTGTTAATGGTCTCAAAGCGATGTTGTACCTCCACTATAATTGCTTTAGGCCTTTATAGATAAACAGTATTCTCTGTATTAAAGTGATTATGGATAACAATACTAGAACGTAGAGAATTATCTTGGCAACACTAAAAACGTAGATAGAGCATATAATGATCACTATTAGAAATAGTATTCTCTCTCCACGCTCAATAAGTCCTATACCCTCGATCTTTAACCCTAGTCCCTCGGCTCTAGCTCTAGAATAGCTGATGAGAAATGATATAATTATTAGAACATATACTATTAACTCATTAAAACCCATGTACTTCAAAGATAATATGAGTATAAAGTCATTAATTCTATCAACAGTAGAGTCTAGAAATCCACCAAATCTGGTTACTCTACCACTATACCTTGCTACTGCTCCATCAGCTACATCTA
>CAZVWZ010000002.1:36185-39908 GCA_964631195.1 uncultured Desulfurococcaceae archaeon | reverse complement strand
CGGCTTTTACTAAACTTTTCACCTTCGAATAGCAGGTATTCTGTAGCTGCAATACTCCATGGCAATACATAGCCTTCCTTACTAGCTAGAACCATTGCTGGGAATATGACACTATGGAATGGTATGTTATCCTTTCCTATGAAGAATATGACACGTGTCTCATTATCTTTCCAGAAACTAAGCCATTTATCTGGCTCACTCTTTTGGATAAAATACTCCTTTGTAGCAGATATGTATCCCATAAGGGCATCAAACCATACATATATAGTCTTTTCCTCAGCACCTGGAAATGGAGCCGGAATACCCCACTTATTATCCCTTGTAAGACTACGGGGCTTCAATCCTTCCCCAATCCATGATAAGGTAAAATTACGTACATTGTCTGGTAAGTTCTTATTATTTTTGACCCATTCAAGGACGTTTTCTTGCAATTTTGGTAAATCAAAGAACCAATGTTTAGTATGCTTAAATACTGGTTTAGATCCGCATATTACACAATAGGGGTTGATCAGTTCAGTTGGATGAAGTAGTCTGCCACAGTTATCACATTGATCGCCACGAGCTCTAGGATATCCACAGTATGGACACTGTCCCTCAATGAATCTATCAGGTAAATAGATCTTGTCATGAGGACAGTATGGAACTATATCGTCCTGTACAAATATGTATCCATTTTCATAGATCTTTAGTAGTATATCACGTACGAAATTCTTATGGACAGTACTTTCTGTCCTTGTGTAATTGTCAAAACTTATACCCCATTCCTTAAATAATTTAGAAACATATTCATGAACTTGATCAGTTAATTCCTTGGGCTTAATCCCTTTTTTAACAGCTTCAACCTCTATAGGAGTACCATGTTCATCACTGCCACTTACAAATATGACTTCATCTCCGCGAAGCCTTATATAACGAACAAATACGTCTGCAGACAATATTGAGCCGATTAAATTTCCTAAGTGTGGAACTGTGTTAACGTAGGGCCATGCAGCACCAACAATCCACTTCACCAATGGAATCACCTATATTATACACTTTATCTAGATAACTCTATACCATCTTACTTAAATACCTAGCTTATCGTTATCAAATTTAATTATATGACGGATTCCACTATTGTCGATAATTATGTCCTGGTAGACTTTCTTAAAGTTAATGGATTCTAAGGCATTCAGTACTCCATTTTTATCTTTCGAAATTATAGTTAATGTGTTCCTCCAGCTAGGAATAAGTATGTACTCATCTCCAGCTTCAAATCCATAGCTTCTCGAAATTCTCCTTAACAAATCATAGTCAGTCTTTCTAAGACAGTAGCCAAATAGACTCCAAAAGCTTATATCTGCTTCAGACACTTTACTTTTCTTACTCAATACGGCAACAGATATCTGTAAACCAGGTCTTACGTATTCAAGATCTAATAGATCTATTTTATTAGAACGAATTATTGATAGAATATATCCTCCATAAAACCAGTTAAGGAGTATTTGACTAGACAATCCATTAGTTTTCTCTAATAAGGATACCATTTCTTCCTCTAGTATTTTTGGACAAAGTTTTTCAATTATATCAATACCAAACACATGGTTTACTCTATGATATACTTTAATCTTTGATCTATCTTTAATGATGATATATCTATAGTTTAGAATAGCTAGTGAGGCATATCCATAAATATCTTCATTAATAAAGTATGTGCCCAGAACATGGATGCCTGGGCAACTAAGTATCTCAGTAAATTCTATCACCCTACTTGTGATCAAATACTATTTATAATATATTTATACCGTTCCACCGTTCCACATGTAGTGTCTGGAACAGTCTGATGTAGTTTATGATGTGAGCCTTTTTAAAAAATGGTACCAAAAAGTATTTGCAGAGGTTGGATAGGATGAGGCTCAATTTAAAAATACTCTCTCTAACTATAATAACTTTACTCATAGCATCAATGGTTGCACCATTAACTCTAGTATACGCTGAAGATGTAGGCGAAGATGCACCTGATCAGCCGGTTGTTGAGAGAACTGGATTCCTTGAGAACGTTACATTTGAGGAATTACTTGGTCTAGCATACATAGTTAGGAATGAAACATATCCATTATTGGACTGGGCTATAGAGCATAATTCAACTATAGCTGTCAGGATTAAGTCTCGTGGAGACTGGTTCTTTGACAAGGCAATGGAATATAGAGATATAGATGAAAGATTTGCAAAGGCTGCATTAGCTGTCGCAATAATAACATACTCTGGTGCACCAGCATCTGCTTATCAAGTATTAGTAATTACAATGCGTGAGAATCGTGGAGAAAATGGTACAATAACTAACGAGACTATTTTAGCTATACATGAAATTGCTGGTGAATTAAGAGAGCTTGTCATGAATGCTCGAGACTATGCTTTAGAAAATAATGTATCTCTACCATACATTGTTGAAGGACTTATATTACGTGGAGACTATAGATTTGAACTATCATTACAGAAATTAGAAGAAAATAAAACTGGATTAGCATTCGCATTAGCTATAACAGGTTATACCGATTATACAAAGGCTTATGGAATAATAGTTAGATCTACAATAGTTGATTTCATAAGAGAGCATGGAGCGGATATACGTAATTTTGAAATTGAAGTAGGGATGATAAATGAAAATGACGTTAGGAATAGGATCGAGAGATTAAAAGCGAGACTGCCAGCATGGGTGTCGATAAAAGTTATAAAAGGCAATATTAATGTAACTGTATTACCACTAGATAAAGAAGCTGTGATCGATAGATTAACAAATTATATAATGAATCAAATAGAAAGAATCGCTAGCAACAAACCCATGATTAGAACACGGCTTGTAAATAAATATGGTTTAGGATGGAGAGTAAGGCTTAGAATGCTCATTAAGAATAAATTAATGGAGCAGTTTGGACAAACGCATTCACTAAGAGAACTCGTAAAGAGTTTAATATTCAATGTGCTAGGACAACAACATGTCGTGGAAACACCCCATATAATTGTAATTGTTAAGAGGCATTAAATCAAATAGTGTTTTTTAAACTTTTACATAATTTTATATTATTTTACTCTAATTCCTTATTTCTTTTTAAGCGGAGTATTTATTATCCTAATCATTGATACATTAACTATGACATGAAGGGGAAGTAACATGTTATCAAAGACACTATGGGCCATCATGTTACTCATGATATTATTTATTGTCCGTTTTAATATTGCATCTTCATTTAGCATTCCTTGTTTACAAAATACAGTGTATATATCTAAAATTGATATATCTGTTACTGTTGATCCCGAGCTAAATATATCTTATGTAGAAGAGACTGTTTATTTAAGCAGTTTTGTAAATGAATTGACATCTTTATATATTGATTTAATAAGTGATGATATTTCTAGTGTAAGATTTGTGAGAGCATATGGAGATGGAGACATTGAATTTCCTACTCATTATATTGCTACTAATAAGACAATAGAAGTAATGGTCTCTAATACCTCATTTGTAAAAATTGAGTATATACCCATAGGCCTTGTAACACCTATTGGTCTAGGATATTATGAACTCTCAATAGATCTTGGCTTCGAGAATATTGAACAGATATCTGGAGAAGTTATCGTTCCTAAGAATTTCGACATCCTTGTTATAGGAACGGGAGATTACTCAGTTGAACGTAATGATTTCATAACTATATTGCTTCATGATCCAGAGAGGTATATCATAGTATT
>CAZVWZ010000002.1:0-36085 GCA_964631195.1 uncultured Desulfurococcaceae archaeon | reverse complement strand
GTAATGATTTCATAACTATATTGCTTCATGATCCAGAGAGGTATATCATAGTATTGATGAAGAATTTTACAACAACTATACCCACTTCTCCAACTACATCGTCTCCGACCGAAACTTCTCCTATAACATCTGCTCTAACCGAGACTACATCTCCGTCTTCAGAATCTCCAACTACGCATACTTCTCCAAGTCCACCAACAACTGATACTGGGAAGTGGTTACCTCTATTATTAGTTGCTGCCCTAGCTTTAATTGGTATTGGTATTGCATGGTTCTTTATGAGGAGACGTAGAGAGGAGATAGTCGTTGAGACTATTTCTCCAACTGACATACTATCAGATGATATTATAAGAGATATACTCTTGGTTGTTGGTGACTCCGGAGAAAAAGGTATTGCTCAAAATAGACTTGTAACAATCATAGGTAAGCCTAAATCAACTATATCCCGTAAGATCAGGCGTTTAAGCGAAGCAGGATACATTGATGTTGAAAGAGCTGGTAGAAGTAACATTGTTAGGCTAACTGGTAAGGGATGGGAGATTTATAGGAAATTAAAATCCGGGGAGTCTGAGTGAGGGAACCTAAGCCTATTTATGCACAGGGATTTTTCCATTTGAGACGTAATGGACTAGTTGATCAAACAATTATTTTCGACTATTATGATCCTGATAAATACTACTATAGGATTATGCGACATAAGCTGAAGCTCGATCAGGAAATAGATTTACTAAGAAAAAATATGCAATATTTTCTAGATCAGGAAAGAGTATTAATTAATGGTGCTGATGCATCGCCTAAGGTAATGCATGTGGAAATAGGTATTAGAGGACTCCCTGATCTAGCATATGTTTTGTTTTTGATTAGTTTTAAGGGAGAATTAGTTGATGGCCTTAATACATATGAAAACATATATGAAGAGGAGGCCGTAGATTATGATTATACTGTGTACTGGATTTTTCCAGAGAATGCTAGAATAGTTGAAGCTGATCTAGGTGTTCCATACATAGTATATGGAAATAGGATCTTATACTTTAGAGTATCCAAGGGTACACATGTAGGTGGTTATGAGAGAATTGTTTTTGAAATGAGGAGGTAATGTTTATTTGGAAATGGAAACTGTAAGAGAACGTATGATGAGGCTTTTTATAGAAAATATAGGCAGGTTTTACACCGTAAATGATATTATTGCAATTCTCGATCTTGATCTTAAGCCTTTTGAGGTTTATAAGCACATTGAACATATAGCTAAATCAATTAAAAGAAAAACTAATTGTGAAATTGAAATAGTCATGCAACCGCCACGATGTCGTAAATGCGGCTACATATTTAAAGATCTTAAAAAGCCTAGAAAACCAAGTAGATGCCCAAAGTGTAAAAGTGAGTGGATAGAACCGCCAGCTTTTGGAGCAGTAATGAAGTAGCATAATATAGTCACATATTTTAATAAACCTTAAAACAATACTTATATTGGATGATGAATGGGGACCTCCCATTATAGGGAGGAGCTCTGAACTGTGATGTGGGGCCAAAGCGCTGAATGAAGTATCCGATGAAGAATACGCCATCGGGTGATCTGTGAACGGTAGTCCGCTTCCGAGGATTTATCCTCCTCTTTATAAGTCTCTTATTTTCTTAATGGGTTATCTAGGTGGGTGTATAGTATAGATGCTGAGAGTAACATACATTGATTATAGGAAGTATCCTTTCTTAGAGAAAATAGATAGAGTTCTTACTCGGGTATGGCCCGGACTGAATTTAATAGATCTAATCTCTTCTAAATCGGGAATTGTATATGAGAATGCAATGAAAAGTTTCAAGTATATATTGGAAACTGGAAAAGCTCCTCTACCACAGTCAACTTCGGAGAATGAGGTTATAACATTTTATTCAACAATATTTCTAGCATCATTAACAAATAATAGATGGGTCATCGAGAGAGTAGCTATTGCATATTCAAAGAGAGCTAGCGAATTCTTAGCTAAAGATTCTCCAGAATCAATTATTGAAGTCGCTCATAGACTAGGTATAGAGGTTAAGTACGTTACTGATAATGCCCCTCGTATACCGATTGGTATAAAGAGGTCATCAATAATATATCGTACCCTACCATATGCTATAGCATTAAAAGACTATGTAAAATACTCTCGTAGGTTATCAAGTGATCCTAGATATGCTCTTGTAAATCAGATACTTGATCGTGGATGGGTTTATGTAGATAAGAAAGTATTGTCAAGAATTTTAGAAGAAGCTATTATGAGTTACATAAAAACTATGATTAAACCTATAAAAGAAATACCTTCAGAATTAAACGAATTAATTATGGAGATAATGAATGTTTTAAAAGAATACATTGGAGAAGAGCAATCATTTAAACTATTGAGCACTACTGGAGAAAGAATAATTGAAGAGGAGCTAAAAGGATTAATAGACTATGAACTATTTCCTCCATGTATGAAAAAATTAATAAATGAATTACGCAGTGGTGAAAACCTAAGCCATCATGCTAGATTTACTATTGCTGCATTCCTATCAAGAATAGGTATGGATGTTAACGATATACTTGATCTATTTAAGAACTCGCCAGATTTTAATGAGAGAATAGCAAGATACCAAGTGGAACACATTGCTGGCTTAAGAGGATCGAGAAAACAGTATATGCCCTATAGTTGCCAAACAATGAAAAGCCTGGGTCTATGTCCAATACCTGATAATGATTGCGGTGTTAAGAATCCTCTTGTCATATATTATAGAAACTTACGTAAAAAGTATAGAAAAAGTAGATTGGAGAGTAAGTCGAATAAATAGATATACATTTATTAATGCTATAGATTAGAATGTAGTTTTAAGAGGTGTATCTGAGGATATGGATATAAACAAAGTAGTAGTAGTGTTTGCCAAACGAGGCACTATAATGATGAAGAAAGTAGTTGATGGAGATTTAAAAGATATTTTGAAAAAAGTTGCATTTGAAGCACTTCAAAAATGGGATCCTCTTGATTCTAATTTTGATATTATAAGATATGATTATAAAATTGAGAAAAAACTTCCATTAAAGCCTGAAGAAGTAGATATAATTTTGAAATTTAATCCTATAAGACTTAAAGGAAGCGTTGTATTTACATTACCCATCTACATTATAAGTTATAAAAATTATTCAACAGATCAAGGAACAGTTGATGAAGAAGTATATGTTGTCGCACCTTATATTAGTGATGAATATGTGGGTTATGTAGAGGAAGTAGCTATTATGACTACATCGCCTAGCGAGGAATCTATGTGATTACTGGGTGAAATAATAGATCATGGATAGAACAACACCATCCTTCTATCTAAAGGAGATCATATCTATAGTATTTGCTGCACCATTTATTGCCCTATATATTTTACTTATACTAAGTTTTCAGACAATAATAGAGAAAGAGGATCTACTTATAGGATCTGTATTTCTCACAATAATACCTTTAATCACATCTGTAGGATTCTCTATATACTATGGCGTTGAATGGGATTATAGGCAGCGAGAAAAGAGAATGATTCCTTTAGCGTTAATTAACCTCCCCTATATAGTTTTATGTATTTTATGGATGAACAGAGGCTTCCCTGAAATATTTCTTTCATTTTCCTACCTAATGAATGGCTTAGTATCATTAATTATAACGAGATGGTATAAGATAAGTATACATATAATAGGTATAGCTGGGCCCTCAACATATCTTTTATTAATTAATCAATATGGATATGCAATATTATTCTACATGATCAGTATTATAGTTGCATTTTCAAGGATTAAGTTAAAAAGGCATAGCATGGATCAAGTAATAAGTGGATATCTAGTGTCTATAACTACAACGGTAATAGGCTATGTTATTTTATTGGCGATATATAATGTTTAGGGCTTTGATAACATTAACATTATTAATACTTATAGCATTCTCTATCACTGTTGCATCAACTACTCCCTCCATTTATTATAAAGCATCCTACTCTATTGAAATAGATAATAAAGTAATTGAAAAGGAGTTCTTTACAATATTCTATCCATTAAACGATTCGATAGTCATTAATAACACTTTATTTTTTCAATCAACAATAGAAATAAAAGAATATGGAATAAAAATAGATCTAGTAAATGAAGAAAAAGAAGGAGAAGTGGTTCGTGATTTTACTATTCAAGTTGATGAAAGACTTGAGAAATTTGATGTACTTCATGTAATCAAAAAATATAGGTCATATTTTATTGAATTATATTATGAATTATCGTCTGGTATTTTAATTCAAGCGGATATATATGATCTCGAAAAAGAAGCTACACCTTTAGGAATGATATTCCTATATAACTATACAGTGCCGTTAAACAAAATATATACTCTATCAACATATCCAACAACATCGTCTCTAAACATCTCATCTACTATCTCTAATACCAGGACAAATACATCGCATACAAATAATCAGGGCTATCCATCAACAACTATTCTACCTATAGTACTCTTGCTCGCAATAATTCTCGTAGTCTTCACTATATTATTTAAAAAGAGAATAGCTTAACTCTTTTTACTATCTAAATATATGTATAAGAGTTAAAGGCCATATAGATTGGAGAAGTATAATGTCTAGATTTTGCATATACTGTGGAACAACTGGTTCGGAGGATAATCCTGTTGTTGATGGAATTTGTCTAAAATGTATGCTAAAGAGAGGGAGATTGATTAAATTAAGGAAAAATAGAATAAGAGTTGATATTTGTAAAATCTGTTATTCCATAAAGATCGGTTATAAATGGTTTGAAACATCTGGATTTGAAGATGCAATATCAAGTATTATTGATAATATTGTACCTAAATTACTTGAGCCCAGCTCTAAAGAACAAGTGTTTTTTATTAGAAAATATGAGTTTATTACAAAAGCGTCTTGGAAGACAGTGGTAAGGGTATATGTTTCTACATTCTTTGGAGGAATTCAAATAGAGGTACCTCTTGATATAACTATTTTCTTAAATCCAGTAAAATGTCCAAGATGTAGAATGTATGATAGTAGAGAATTTGAAGCAGTTGTCCAGATAAGAGGGTATCCATTAAGTTATATTTCCCAAGTACTTGAGAAAGTATTTTTAGAAGATAGAAGATTATTAAGAGATTTCATTGAATCTATTAGTTTTCATAATGGTATAGACGTTTATTTCTTCACTCATGGAGCTGCTCGTAAACTTGCTCGTAAGTTAGTACATATTTTGGATGCTCATATTATGGAAACTTACGAGGAAACTGGTATGAGAAGTGGTAGACAAAGAGCTAGATTATATATTAGTTTGAAACCTAGGGAATAGAAGCCCACTTCAAATGAAACTTTGTAATAAGATTTATAAAGAATTAGTGGGAATACTTTGACTAGGTGTTTACATATTGAATGCGTTTGAGCATGAGGATCTATTACTTATAAGAGAGTTAATTAAGGATGGTAGAATTAGCTTTAGAAGACTATCTGAGATTACAGGTTTGTCCTATACTGCTATTAGAGAGAGAATAAATAGGCTTCGAAGAAATATGCTCATTGATATAAAACCTCTTGTGAGCCCAAAACTCTATGGATCGGTTGGTGCTATCATTAAGGTGAAGACTCGCAGACCCCATGAATTAGCAGAGATACTTTCTAAATGTAATCGTGTTATATCATTAATTATCAATAATAATGGATTAACCATAACATTAGTGGCCCGGACTAAGGTTGAATTAGTATTTACAATTGAACGTTTAATCGCTCATAATAAATATGTTGAGGAATTTATGATAGAATATGGTAAAGTGCCTGACTCAATACTTATTCCACTTCGAAACCATAATCCATTATGTAATCCATGTATAGCGAAGGAAAAATTTGGCTGTGGCGGATGTTTTCCAATACTTCGGATGAAGAATGTTATAAAATAAATAACAGAATAGTTCATGTTCTATACTAATAATGGATTATATAATGGTATTCTTTAAATATTCTTCTTCATATAATCCATAAACTCCTATTTTATATATCTCTTTAGTTTTTCTTTCACCTAAAACAATCTTGGCTAATTTCAAAACACTATCTATAGTCGGATTCCTCCTTAACCTATATATAAGTCTTCTTAGTTCCGGGTGTTCGTACATAGTCATCCTTAATATCTCTTCGAATAGTTTTCTTCCATCACTATTTAATACGTCATTATGAAAATATCGTTTATATCCCAATAACAGCTTTTTCAATAATGCCTCAATATCTCTACCGAATTTCATCTAATAACACCAAGGCAGTTTCTATGGAGTAAATTCTTTGACTTTATTAAGTAATATTCATTGCCATTACATTTAGAGACTAATAGATACCCTGCCCAATACTCCATAACTTCAAGCTTTATTCCTTCGACATCTTTTATTTCTACATTTTTAGCTTTATTGTAATATGCTATATCGATTGAAGGCAATATCCTAAAGACGGTTCTCTGATCAGGCAATGGTATGTTTAGGATCTTACCAATTTTTTCAATTACTGATAATAATCTCTTTAAACTATATCTAGGAGGATACGACAGTACATCCCTTAAAGATCTTCTATGAGGCTTTTCAGATAAACCATGTAATTCGCCAATTCTCATCTCATATTCTCTAATTGTATAGGCACTGCTAGACTCCATAAGCCTCGCAGCAACCACATGTGGTTGTTCAGCTATTCTATCATATATTCTCCAACTACGTGTAGTACCGACTTTGACACCAAGTCCATAGTCTAAAAGATATAGTGAGTACATAATTGTTTTACCAAATACGTCATCTAATCTCTTGCATGCACCTAAGCTATAAATTCCTCCACCACTAAAACACCTTGTGTATATGGCTCTCAAACTATCATTGTGTTCTCTGCAATAGCCTAGACTAGATAATGGCTTCTTAAGACAATATATTCTCTCTAGCGGGTTATCTCTCTTATCAAGATAACCATTATGCCAATGACAATATTCATTAGTAGGAGATAGTAATTTTATATGATCTCCGGCTACAATAATATCTAGGCTTCCAGCTCCCGGGTCCTGTACTATTATTCCTCTAAAAATGCTGCGATATTCTTCAACAACATCTTCGCCTATACTTTTCAGGCTTAAAAAACGATCCAGTCCATCCAGTCCGAGAACTCTTCTATTAAAGAACCTTGCTTCAATTAGAAATATTCTAGGAATATAGCCAGACGTATTCTTCACCATAGAAATTTTTTGTTATAGTAATTAATTAAATGACCGATACATTAGGATTACAAGGACTGATCTTAAGGATACCTCGATTGATTAATATTTTTTCTAAGATAGGAATAGCTTTTATACTACCAATTGTATTATCTATTTTTATCAATATACTTTTAGAGCTATAATAGTTAATAATAGGTTGAAATGTCTGATAATAAACTTCATACCTCCTTCTAATAATTTCTGGTTCATCATCTTTCCTTCTTACAAGAGGAGTTCCATCATCATCGCATATCATGTCGTTCTTAGGCGGGTTAAACTTCAAATTATAGACACGTCCACACCTAGGACATATATATCTTGAACTAAGTCTTTCTACAGCAACTTCCACAGGGACATAAATATATACTGCTGCATCAATAACCGCGAATTCGTCTAAAGCCTTGGCTTGATTAATGGTTCTTGGGAATCCATCAAGTATGAATCCAATACTTGTATCTTGTTCATTAAGTCTTTTACGTACAATTTCAATAACAATTTCATCAGGTACTAAAAGACCTTTTTCAATATATTTTTTGGCTTTCCTGCCAAGTTCTGTCCCCTTTCGGATCTCGTTCCTAAAGATATCACCTGTGCTTATATGTGGAATGCAGTATTTCTCTGAGAAATATTTAGCAAAAGTACCCTTGCCAGCACCCGGAGGACCCAATAAAACGATCTTCATATCATTTCTCCCACATTTTGATAAATATATTAAACTTTAACTATAAAATTATATGATTTAAAATAGTGAGAAAGTTATGGCACCAGTCTCGTTCGGTCACGTACAAATATCGTTGCAAGTCTTACATTTTCAAGACCTAGCATACTCATCATTAATCTTTCAACACCTAGTCCAAAGCCTCCATGAGGCGGCATGCCATACTTAAATGCTTCTAGATAGAAACTAAAGTCTTTTGGATTAAGACCTTTGAGTTTAAGAGCTTCTACGAGCTTTTCATATCGATGTTCACGTTGTCCGCCACTGGCTATCTCAAGGCCTCTATAGTCAAGATCAAATTTTCGTGTATGATAGTTGTCCTCTCCCCTCATATAATAGAATCCAGTAGCAGGCCATGGGAAACCAACTATGAAGTATATGTTGTAGCCTTTCTCTGCCATTATCTCTCCTAGTTTCTTTTCAGCAGATTCGCTAAGATCTTCGCCTTCGGGAATCTCTATGCCTTCGCTTCTAAGTATATCAACAGCTTCTTCAAATCTTAGTCGCTTAAACGGTATTGTTAATGGGTCAACATTTATATCTAGTACATCTAGTTCCTCTCTAGCTTCGGTACGTACCTTGTCAACAATATATTTAACTAGTTTTTCCAAAAGCCTCATAACATCTTCTTCGCTATGTATGAATCCCATTTCAGCATCAATTCCCCATGATTCATTAAGATGGCGTGTGGTATTGAATTTCTCAGCTCTAAAATATGGTGTGATCTCATAAACACGTGGAATACTAGACATAAGTATTTGCTTATAAAGTTGAGGACTTTGGCTAAGATAGGCCTTGTATTCAAAATACTCTATTGGGAAGAGTGTAGCACCTCCCTCAGCACCAGCTGCTACGATTTTAGGAGTATGTATCTCAAGGAATCCATTTTCTTCAAAGAACTTTCTAGCACTACGGAGAATAATCGATCTTATTCTAATGAGCGCTTTTTCAGCGGGATTCCTGATCAATAAATATCTATACTTAATTCGTGTATCTAATAACGTTGGCACTTTACCAACGGTGTCAACAGGTAGAGGCTCAATAGGCTCTGCATAAATCTTGATATTCTTTACAAGATACTCTATGCCTCTCTTGCTCTTCTGTTCAGGCGCGATTTCTCCTTCAAAACATATGGCCGTTCCTATTGCTAGTTCCTTAGCTTTCTCATAAAGCTCAGGCTCTCGGTTCTTCTTTAAAACAATAACTGCTGGTTTTACATGTTCACCTATGCTTAATTCAATAATAATGACTTTACCAACAGCTTTATGCCGTATAATCCATCCGCATATACGTTTACTCAACATATACACCTAGGCAAAACCAATATGTAGTACGTAATAAAAGAATTATCCTCATCCGCAACTAAAATAAACAATGATAATAATTAATAATCAATGCAAATGATTTATACATAGTCTAAAAGAGTAAACAATTAAAGTATATAAGACATAGAAGACAAAAATAAAATATACAGCCAATCACTCGGAGCCGCCAGCTACCCCGGAAGCCCGGGCAGTCCAGAACATGAGCATTACAATGATTGTTTTGGGCAATGAAGTGCCTGGGAAGAAAAACCACTAGCTGGCGGTTGCTCCCCCTGGCAACGGGGGAGCGGGTTCTCCGGGGTGGCTCCGGGGACTCGGAGACCCCCGAGTGGGCTAGAGCTATGGTATTTTCTTTGTTATTCTTTTTCTAAATTCTTCAACTACGATTATTGTATGTGATATTAATATAATGTATATCAAGCTTTCTATATCCAGAGGTATTGCACCCAATAGCCATGGTGTCAGGTAAATAGGTATTACTGCTAATGCTAGTCCGGCTAAATAGCCTAATATATGATATTTGTTTGACAGTAACCCTATTTCTAATAAGCTTTTGTAAGGACTTCTCATATTATAACTATGGGCTAGTTCCCCTATGGATAATGTTAGATATGTGGCAGTAGCTATTGCTAACGGCGATAATGTATGGCTTAAAATCCATGAAAGCATTGCCAATACAAGTCCTATATAGCCTATAAATATCAGTCCAGATCTTCCGAGCAGAGGCTTAATACTCCATGGTGGTCTCTTCAATATATCTGGTTCTGGCGGCTCTAAACCAAGTGTTATAGCAGGTACAGAATCCGTTACAAGGTTGATCCATAAGATCATTGCAGGGGTAAGAATAGCTTCTCTAAATAATCCTATTGAGCCAAGAACTATAGCTACTTCGGCAATATTAGCCGACAATAAGTATAATGTTGATTTACGTATGTTTTCATAGCTAGTCCTACCATCTTCTATAGCTGCAACAATTGTGGCAAAATTATCATCTTCAAGAATAAGATCGCTTGCTTCACGCGCAACATCTGTTCCCCTGAGGCCCATGGCAACACCTACATCAGCAAGCTTTAATGCTGGAGCATCATTAACTCCGTCACCCGTGACAGCTACAACATGTCCTTTTTTCTTAAGGGCTTTTACAATTCGTAATTTATGTTCTGGCGAAACTCTTGCAAAGATAGCTGTATCTTCAACAATATTATATAGTTCATCATCGCTCATCTTCTCTAACTCACGTCCAGTAACAATTTTTCTTCCTTCCAGCGGTAGCCCGATCATCTCAGCAATAGCTTTAGCCGTTATAGCATGATCTCCGGTTACCATTATGACTTTTATACCTGCATCCAAAGCCTTTTTGATAGCGTCAGGTACCTCAGGTCTAGGTGGATCCAATAGACCTGTTAAACCTATAAATACTAAGTCCTTCTCAATGTCTTCATCACTAGTTATTTCCTCAATAATTTTATATGCATACCCTAATACTCTTAGACCTTTAGAAGCCATTTCTTCAGAAACGGCATTAATTTCGTTAACATCATCCTCATCAATACTCTTTAAATAATTGTTCCTAAGAATGTACTTGGATCTTGACATAATAACTTCAGGAGCTCCCTTACTATATACTATATATTTATTCTTAGCCCTTACTATAACACTCATCATTTTTCTTTCACTTGAAAAAGGTATTTCCTTTATTCGCTGCATAGTATTTCTCAATTTTATGTGATCGATTCCTGCTTTAGCGCCAAACACTATTAATGCAGCTTCCATAGGATCGCCTATAGGTTTAGGCGGGTTACTATTATAGTCTACATCGCTATTATTACATAGTATCGAATTTTCTAAAAGTAGATCTATAGATTTGTTTTCGCCATAAGTTATTTTCTTACCTCTATAGAGTATGGCTCCTTCTTTAAGATAACCACTACCAGTAATATCTAAGTAGCCTAATCCAGGAATCCAAGCCTTAATAACAGTCATTTCATTACGTGTTAGTGTACCAGTCTTATCAGTAGCTATAACTGTCACTTTTCCAAGGGTCTGTACTGCGCCAAGGCGGCGGACTAATGCATGTCTACGGGCCATACGTAAAACACTTAGTGCAAGGATCATAGTTAAGACAGCAGGCAATCCCTCAGGTACAGCTGCTACTGCTAAAGCTATACTAGTTAGCAATGCTTCGATAGGCGATGTTATATTTAATACTATGGAAAGGCTTAGGACAAGTAATGCAATGGCTATGATAATTCCTCCAAGTTGTTTAGCAAGCCGATCCATCTCTTTATGCAGTGTTGTTTTCTCTTCAAAACCTGAGGCTTCAGCTATCATCTGTGCTATATGGCCAACTTCAGTAGCCATACCTGTTGCTACAACGACAGCTTTACCACTACCTCGTACAATGTATGTGCCTGAAAAAACCATGTTTATACGATCAGCAACTGGTGCATCTGGTTCAATAACTATGTCTGCTCTTTTCATGACAGGCTTGCTTTCGCCAGTTAATAAGGATTCATCAACGTATAGATTTATAGCTTCAATAAGTCTTGCATCGGCTGTAACACGATCTCCCTCGGATAATACAAGTATATCTCCGGGTACAAGATATCTAGAATCAATCTCAACTAAAGTACCGTTACGTATGACTTTTGCCTTTGGCACAACAAATGATTTAAGTTTCTCAAGAGCTTTCTCTGCACGATACTCTTGTACAACACCCGCTATAACCATTATAGCTATAATAGCCAATATACTTATTGCATCACTTGTTTCACCAACAACTAAAGCTATTAATACAGCAACTATTAAGAGTAACATAAATAGATTAACGATCTGTTCCATTATGATTTTCCAGATACTCCTTTTACCTTTAGACTCAATAATGTTTAATCCATATCTTCTTATTCTTTCTTCAATAACTGTATTGTCAAGTCCATTGATAGGATCGGTTTTGAATCTTTTTAATACTTCCATTATACTCATTGAATGCCATTTTTCTTCTATATTAGACATTACTAGCCCCCACTATTACATCAAACATAACTCTTCTCTTCAAATTAAGCACTTGACTAGCTTAAATAATTAATTTACTTGAATTAATATAGAGGTTATGTGCAATTACTTCATATACTTCCTCAGACTATTAGATAATGGAGGGAGTTGAGTAGTATTTGCCGAGTAAGAGGAAGAGGGTAAGGAGAAAAGGTATTAAGACCTTAGACTTCTTTCTTAATAGAGAAACTAGTCAAGAAGCTAAAGATTATTTAATTAAGGAAAAATCTAAGTCTATGAGAAAGGATGAACTAGAAGTGCTCTTTAACGAATTGTTCAAATCCACTCAAACAACAATGGATAAGCTACATACTGATCTAGCTATTGCAGGTTCGACTACTAGGCCTGAACAAAGTCTCCTTGAAAAAAAGGTTTCACCTACTCATAAGGAGGTTTCTAAGGAAATAGCTTTACCTAAAACTCCTATTCCTAAAGGCGAGATTTTAAATAAACTTCTTAAAAAACGAGTAAGAGCCATAAATGAAATTATATGTGGTAGCGATGGAGTCTGTAAAGATAATAAACGATTATCGGAAATATTTGTCGATGAATTTGGTTTCAAGAGACAGAGAGGATTTGTTAGGACTACAAGAGCACCAGTTTTTCTCGATTGGATAATTGAGGAAGCAATTGTCTCAAAAATACTTCCAACGGCATATAAAGTTGAAACTAGCCGCGGAGCAATAGCTCTTATTCCAGAGAACTTTCTATGCGAGCTTGATAAAAGATATGGTGTTTTATTAAAGAATTATGATTGTAGTAATTACAAGTTATCCATTTCTCCTAGTGAAAAAAGAAAGAAATAGATTATAAAAATTATTCTAATAGTCGATAAATTATATATTATTACTTATATTAACGGTAATCGTAGAAGGGATGATGTATACTATCTAATTAATTAAGTAGTCATAGAATAGTTAATGTTTTGAAGGAACGTAATATGTTCTGGGAATAGCTGTATCAGTATAGACTCTACGTACTCTACGTCTCCTTCTTTTCCGGATACCACGTCTCTCAGGTGGAAGTTCCATGCCCGGAAGGCCATAGCTTCCATCGGGAAACTCGATAAGTATACCAGTATCAACAAGCCTATTCAAAGCCTTTCTAAGTCTATCTTCACCAGCAATACCACTAAATTCATCACGTAGTTCTTCCCAAGTCATCGGCCTGCCTTTTTCTTGAATAGTATCTGTAATGACATCGCCAAGTTCTTCATCTCTAGGTGCTATTAGCACTACTACATCTGAATCCTCATATATCTTCTTGGTACGGGGCATATAGATCTCACCTCTTTCTTTTTCTACCCTAAGTAATACTAGTGAGAGTTAGATATATAAACCCTTTCTATATGAGCATATATATCCCACTATTATAAAATAAACCCTATAGAATGGAAATCGCTTAAGCCCACTTTTATGGGCACGCCTTTTATTTGTTAAAAGTACTACATAATAAAAATTATACTATGAATTCAGTGAAACACATCTATTGCTTAATATAATATTAAGTTATGGCCACTAATAATTAAAGTTATAGTTATTAAATAAGTGTTTCATTTTCTCTGTATATACATTTATATAGTTCAAACCCATATTTCTCCCTCTATGGTATTGAATTCTGTATAATAGACTAAATAAGATTTTATAGGATGTATAGTAAATTATTATTACGATTAATAAATGCATGTTCTGGTTAAGGTGACCATGAATTGGTTAAGTTAAAATATTTACTATGGCCTAAAGGGGCAACAGCTTTACTATTAGGCAATGAAGCCATTGCTAGAGGGGCAATGGAGTCAGGCATAGGCTTTGCAGCAGCATATCCTGGAACACCTAGTACGGAAATAATTGAGGCACTAGCCGATGTAGCTAAAGATGTAGGATTCTATGTTGAGTGGAGTACTAATGAGAAGGTTGCTTTTGAATCAGCATATGCAGCTGCTATGTGTGGAGTACGAGCATTAGTTGCAATGAAGCATGTAGGCCTTAATGTAGCTGCTGATATGTTTATGAGTAGTGCCTATGCAGGTGTTAATGCAGGCTTTGTAATAGTTTCGGCCGATGATCCTGGGCAGCATAGTAGTCAGAATGAACAAGATAATAGATGGTATGGGTTCATAGCACATATACCTGTTGTTGAGCCATGGAGTCCAAGGAGTGCATACAAACTTGTAAAGGCAGCTTTTGAACTTAGTGAAAAGCTTAGGCATCCGGTACTCTTTCGTTCAACGACTAGGATAAGTCATACAAGACAGCCTATAACATATGAGAATGATATTCCAAAGAATATAAAGACAAAAGGTATTTTCGACCGTGATATTGAAAGATACGTGTTAATCCCAGCTCATGGACGTAAGCAGAAGCCTAGATTAATGAGTAAATGGAAAAGGGTTATGGAAGAAGAAGGTAGGGAGCCATTTTTAGCTATCGAGAATCCTGGTAAGAAGGAGGTCATTATCGCATCAGGTATATCATATGCTCATGTTAAAGAAGCCGTTGAAGTACTTGGTAAACCAGATAAGTTTACTATTGTACGTGTATCTCTACCTGTACCACTGCCTTACAAACCAATACTTGATGTTGCAAAGGATGCTGAGAAAATACTTGTTGTTGAAGAACTCGATCCTATTGTTGAGAAACAGGTAGCAGAAATTCTTTATAAGAATGGCTTATCAGTAGAACTCCATGGTAAGGATCTTGTCCCTGAAAACTTTGAACTAGATCTTGAGAAGGTTTATATGGCTATTAAGAAATTTATTGGAGAGGAATCAGTATCTCCATGGAGGCCCATGGAACCTATAGTTACGGAGCCTCCAATACCGGTTAGACCTCCTGTGTTATGTCCTGGATGTCCACATAGAAATACATACTATATAGTTAAGGTAGCTGCTAATAAAGCAGGTCTTAAGAACCCAGTATTTACTGGAGATATAGGTTGTTATACACTAGGTTATCAACCGCCTTTCAAGACTCAAGAAACTAGTTTTGAAATGGGAGGCAGCATAGGGATCGCCCATGGCTTGAGCAAAGTCGTTGATGAACCTGTAATTGCCGTTATTGGCGACTCAACATTTTATCATGCGGGCCTACCTCCATCAGTAAATATAATATACAATAAAGGCCATGCAATAGTCCTTGTACTGGACAATTATTATACATCCATGACTGGTCATCAGCCTCATCCCGGTACCGGTTTAACAGCTATAGGTGAACCTACTTATCGCATTCCTCCGGAGGATCTTCTTAAGGCTATGGGATACAATACATATGTCATTAATCCAATGAATGTTAGGGAAAGCATTGAAAAAGTTGTTGAAGCCTATAAGAAATTCAAAGAAGGGGATCAAGTAGCTATAGTATCTCGTATGAAATGTGCATTGCAGACTGTACGTAAAGCTAGGAGAGAAGGCATTAAACTACCAGTATATGGGATTATTGAGGATAAATGTACTGGTTGTATGGTTTGTGTAAACTTACTTGCATGCCCAGCGATCATCGTACCTAAGGATGCTAAAAAACCGGTCATATTAGCAGATCAATGTGTTGGATGTGGTTTATGTGCTCAAGTCTGTCCATTTAATGCAATAGAGATCATTGAAGAAGGTAGTCCGAATTGGATGGAGGCATGGCTTTAGGAGGGTGAGTCTATATGGCTAGGTATAATGTACTTCTTGTAGGTGTAGGTGGTCAGGGATTACTTACTCTTGGAGCAATTATTGGTGCAGCAGCTATTGAGAAAGGTGTTGATGTAACTATTGCCGAGACACATGGTATGAGTCAACGAGGTGGTTCACTTGTTGTCCATGTAAGGCTTGGAAAAGGAGCATCTCCATTAATACCAAAAGGAGCTGCTAACCTAATTATTGGTATGGAGGCTCTCGAAACTGCTCGTAGTATAGTATTTGCTAATAGAGAAACATTAGTTATCATGAATAATTTTCTATGGCCTCCACCATTGTCTAAGTATCCGTCTTTAGAGGATTTAATTAATGAAATACGTGGACGAGCAAGACTCTATATAGTTGATGCTATGGAAATGGCAAAGGAAGAAACAGGACTTGTTGTTACAGCCAATACTTTAGCCTTAGGCTATGCATTAGCTATAGATAAAGAATTACGGAAATATATCGATATAGAGGCTGTTGAGAAAGGTATGGAGAAAATATTTCGTGGAAAAGCACTTGAGCTTAATAAGAGAGTATTATGGAGAGGCTATAGAGAAGGAGAAAGGGTTATTTCTAAATAAATACTGTTTTTACTTACATACTCTTTAATATATATTGTATAATCTCTGGTATTAGTTGGCGATGTATATGGAGGAGAACCAGTTGAACAAGGATCTAATGCTCCTTAACGAGGCTTTGAAGATACTAGCTAACAGTTACGCACCTTATAGTGGAATCCATGTCGCAGCTGCATTATTGACAGATAGGGGAAACGTGTATCTTGGAGTCAATGTTGAAAACTCCAGCTATGGTTTAACCATTTGTGCTGAAAGAAGTGCTGTAGCAGCTATGGTAGCAGCTGGAGAGAGAAAACCTATAGCAATTGCTATAGTAACTGACTATAATAGACCTATACCACCATGCGGAGCTTGTAGACAAGTATTAGCCGAATTTAACCATGAAATTAGAGTAATTATGCATAGTATAAGGTCAGGTGAAACTAAGATAATTAATTTAAAAGATCTATTTCCTATACCTTTCAAAATAGATTAACTATTTTAAACTATGTTGAAACATAGATAGTTAGGGATGAAGAGGAATCCGGGATAGGATCCCCTGATAAATGATGGGGTATGAATTAAAGATTATAAGAGCGGGCGCAGACCTTAATAATATAATTATTTTATTAGACAGCCAGCTCGGCTTCCTGTTTTCTATTAATTAACTCCATTATATCAAATATTTCTTCAATACTTGGATCATAAGGTATGCCTAATTCTTCTGTTATGAGTTTTATAGAGGCTCTTATACCAATTAATTCTATAATTTCACTAGGTTTTAGCTCATCTCTAGAGAGGATCTCTTCTTCCCTAGCTCTAAGCTCTTCTAAAGTTCTCAAATAGCTTCTCTCTATATTATCTATGAAATTTGTAGCACGGGAATATACTTCAGCCAACTTTAATAATCCACCTCCTATTATTCTTGATAACATTTAATTCTCCTTATAAGGGAGTGTTTATGGTAATACTAGAGTATATCAATAGCATATATTGGTTAACATACATGAATATAACCCACCTGTATTTCCTTAAAACTAATCTACAACAACCTAGTATTGAAAGACTTATATCTTGGTGGCAGTCTATGACTGAAGATCGAGTATTAATAACAATAACGTACGGGAATATAGAGGATGCATATATACTTGAAACATTGTATCATATTGAAAGCGAACTAAGGAAAATAGGTATAGAACCAATAATTTTACAAGTATATATGCCAGGATCAAAATTAAGGATCAGTGTTAACGGTATTGAACTTAAGCTTGATGAAAATTTATTAGAAAATGTTATTTCAACAGCTATAGAAGCTTTATCTTTGAATAACTATGTTGAGAATAAACAATATATTAAAGGCAGAATTGCTGCAGCTAAAACTATTTAATTCATAAGTTTATTAAATAAATTAAGAATTATAATATCTAGATTATTCTATCCATATACGAGGTAAGTATTGTGGCAAATAGAAAATCCATGTATACATTAATGATCATCGTAGTGTTATTTCTCGGGATAACATGTAAATCAATCGATGCTCAGATCTTAAGTGGAGTTAATCGCGAATATGAAATTACAATAACAGGTAATTACACTATATTGGAAGTTGATTTTGAACTAGTGAACATAACAATATTTAACTATATATACATAGCTCTTGATACCTTAGATAAAAGTGCCGGTTATAGCTATGGGATCATAATAATATATGACCCTGACGAGGAAGCTCCTATATTGTATCTTATGGCAGGTTCCGGAAATAGCTGGTATAGAATAATGAACGTGGATAAGGGGGATCGTATATGCTTCTCAATACTAATAGATCATATTAATAAGACTATATATTATGTCGTAAACGATAAGGTAGGCAATGTAAATAAATCAATGATTATAATGCCAAGAGGTGTATCAATAATATTGGATTCAATAGGAAGAGAATTTTCACCTCCATCAATTTACTTAAAAAAGTTAGTTGTTCTAGATACAAATAATTCACAGGCAATAGATTATTTTATTGAAAACAATTTCAATAAAATATATGAGATCTCTATTATAAGGCTTAATAAGACAAAGATTGAAATAACACCTACTCAATCTCCTACAACTCTGTCGTCCACACCATTACCTAATATAACAACGTCTACTCATTCTCCACCACAAGTCTCTCCATATATGTCGCCAACAACGGTTTTACTAATAATTCTAATGACAATAGTGGCAGCCACAACAATCATATTAATCACCAGCGTATATCGTAGAAAAAGGTCCCCCGGTCCGTGAAGTAATCACACCCCTCCGGCGCATAAGGGGTCATCTAGTAGAGGCCCCGGTCATCCCAGTCTAGTGTTTTTGCAACTGTTTATTTTATCTCTTTCCAGACTCTGACAAAGATTTCTAATAGTTCGTTAATACTAAGCTATCGGGTTACCATATCTAGACTTGGCTGGTTTTTCATAAATACGAGCCTTACCGCTAATGACTCTTCCCAATACATATAAAGCTTTCCTTCTAGACAAGATCTTGTTATTATTGCCGCAATATGGACTGTATATGCATCTAGGACATCCATCATCACATCTGCAGTCTTCCATAATTTTATATGCTAATTCCTCTGCTTTCTCAAAGCGATCGAATAAGAGACTTGCTAATCCACTGCCGCCTACAGCAGAATCATATATAACTATATCACCGCTAGGATAGCTAATACCACCTAAATCACCTAATCCTGCTCCACACACTGGTCTGGCAGCGGATATTATTGTATGTTCTATAGCATGAAAGGCCTCTGCATTACCCATTAGATCCCATTCATTTATATATGGATATTTTAGTAATAAAGCTCTAGTTCTATAAGTATATACCACTGGTCTATCAAGATATTCGATAGCTGCTGGCCTATTACTTTCAAAAATGCTATATACGGCATAGCCTTCAACATTAATTGATATTGTTACCCTTGCATATGCTAGAGGTATTCCTCTAGTACTTATTCTTTCCCTAACTATATCATAGTCAATAAGATCAGTTGTGTACAGAGGACGTGTATACAACGGTGTATCATCAGGCAACCTACGTACTCTAGCAATTCTCTTACCAGGATCAATCATTATACTTTGGTAAACTTTACCGCCATGTAAATAAATGGCATATGGATGGAGATCGAGAACTGCCATGGGCAATTCACGAAAACCAATTACCTTGTCATTTTCATCATGGATAGCCACTTGTGGTCCAGCACCACGGATCGTCATATATTTAAAGAATTCCCTTCTAGCTCTTCTCCATACTGGGAAATAGCCTATAGGAATGGATACTGCAAAGCCTTCATCAACAACTTCATCAAAAGCCTTCTTCCAACTAATCCTTTTAGCAAGATCCTTCTTAACCATACCTTGTTGTAAAAGCAGAGCAAGTGCATGGATACGTAGAACTTCTTCATTACTAGGCTCTATGTAGACGGGTGGAATATCCTGTGTAAAATATTCTTTAGGATTCTTCTCATAATATGAATCTATAGGATCGTCGCCTAAGATCATGAAAACATAGCCTGTTCTACCACGTCTACCTGCACGGCCGGCTCTTTGTATATATTTGGCATAGCTAGGAGGAGGTGCAACCATTACAACAGCATCAAGATAACCTATATCTATACCTAGTTCTAGAGTAGGTGTTGCAACAACACCATCGATCTCTCCTCGGGATAACTTAATCTCTACACTTCTTCTTTCCTCTGGTGTAAGACCAGCGCGGTGAACATGGAATTCTGCATTAAATCCTCTACGTATAATCCTTGCTATTACTTCTGCCATCTGTTGTGAATCTACAAAAACAAGCACTCTTAATCCAAGTCTAGATAGTAATGCGGCTACTGAGGCCGACACGCTCCATCTAGAAAGATAACCTGCAGAGATCATAACATGATAAGCTATTCCTCTTCTCCAAATAGGTCCACGAACAACTTTTACTTTCTCGCCAAACAACATCTCTCCATGTCTCTTAGGGTTGCCTATAGTAGCACTCGAGCCTATGAATACTAGATCTTTCCTACGAAAGATCTTTACTCTTTCAATAGTTGCTCTAACATGTGCTCCAAAAGCACCCTCATATGAATGCATTTCATCAAGTACTAGATAATCTATATTTCTAACCATTTTCCTGATTGCAGGGCTAAGTACTAGACCTACATGGATCATATCAGGGTTTGATATTAGTATATGAGGTGGGTTAGAGGATATTTTCTTCCTCTCCTTTCTAGGCGTATCTCCATCGTATACTGCGGTTGTAACGTATCCAAATCCTGTTATCTCATTAATTCTTTTTAATTGGTCTCTTGCAAGCGCTTTAGTTGGGTATAATAATAATGAATTTGGATTTCTACTACTATCTATGCCTTTAACTATTAATGGTATCAGGAAAGCCTCTGTTTTACCAGTTCCTGTGCCGGACGCTATCACTGTATTATATCCATTAAGTATATATTTGATTGCTTCCCATTGAAACTTATATAATCTCTTAATACCTTTTGTCAAAAGATTATGTCTTAGGAAATCAGGTATGTCAAGCTCTTCTATAAATGGTCCAGGTTCGGGCTCTCCTATTTCCTCTTTTCTTATATGTATAATCTTAACTTGATTCCCATATCGATTAAGAAGTAGTTCTTGGAATTCTCTAAATATTAGATCGATCTTCAAATTATCTTCTACATCCCCTTTTGAAGCATTTTCTCTATCATAGATTCCCTCTTAGTTAGTTTCTTCCATAATTTATAATGATCTTCGCACAAATATACAATACCTGGCTTACGAGGTGGATGTGCATGATACACCTTAAGTTTAAGTCCTTTTTCTTCAAGTAATTTAGCTCTGTTATATCCAATCTCTGTAACAGCTTGTTTACCGCATCCTTCAACACTACATATTTTCTTAGCCAAGAATGCTCACCATGAGATATTTCTTAGTAAATAGAGATAAAAGAGTTATTCCTCCATAATTATTCTTTTATCCTTAATCTATATACGTTACTTGGTTCTAAAACATGCCGTTTTCCATCACTTGTTAATACTACTAATGCACCATTACTTTCCACGTCAACTGCTAATCCTTCAACAGTACCCATTGGTGTCTCTGCAATAACCCATTTGTTAAGTGTATCAAGGTATTTGATATAGTTCTCCATAAGATCTTCAGGTTCTTCAACAATTTTCTTAATCTTAGACATCCAGCCAATTATTGTAGCTAATAATCTATTTCTCGGAGTTAAACCAACCAATTTCTTAAGTGATACAGCTTCTCCTACAGGGGGATCATTATTAACGTTTATTCCAAGCCCTATGTATGTTAAGAAGTAGTTGGGAAAGGCAGAAGCTTCTATTAATACCCCTGCAAGTTTTTTACCGTTAATAACTATGTCATTAGGCCATTTAATACGAGCCTCAATATTATATAATGAATCAAGGATTCTAACGAGAATGATAGGTATAGCTATTGGTACATAAATAGCTTGTTCAGGCTTTAATGAAACCGTTATCGTTAACCATAATCCTCCAAGCCCCGTCTTCCAAGTCTTTTTATGTCTACCATAAGCCGATACGAGGTATTCAGCAATAATTATACTCCATGGCCCATATCCTCTAGCAGATATCTGCGTAGAGCCCAGCACAAGTTTATGTATAATCCTCCATCCCCATGGCTTAATAGTTGATGGATTATCAGAGGGATTCCATATAACTTTTCCTGGAGATAGTTCAAGTAAATAGTTTCTCTTTAGTTCTTTCAATAATTTTTTCACAAGATCGATGTCTAAACCAATATCCCAAGATAGATCTCGAATACTCCATTCATTCTTTTCAATAAGTTTAGACAGAATCATAAGTTTTTTGAAGAGTTTTTCACCATATATCATTATCTTCATCCCTACCGATACTATCAACCACTGCATGCATAATGTAGTATGCTAATAAAGTATTTATAAAACAAATCCCTTGTCTGGAATGTCTATGTTCTTAGACAATAGGAAGAATATTAAAGTTCTTTTATCCTTCTAAAGGCCTCTTCTATACCAAGAACGTATGGAAGATTAGGATAGTAGTTTCGGAGAAAATTATATACATTAGTAACTCTAATATTAGGAGGCATCCTATTAATCGTTGCTAAGTCAATTAATCCTCTCCGCCATAAACTAGAAAGTAAATTCAATATAATTGTCCTTTTACTTTCGGCTTCAAGTGCTGCTTTATACTCATTTGGCATATATTTAGATATAAAGTAAGGATCTAGATCCATATATTTATCTATTAAATACTTATGTCTCTCTATAACTGGACATTTAGCGGATAAGCCGTACTCAACCTTAGGTACAATAAGCTTTAGCCTCTCTATAAATAAATATCTAACTTCTCTAGGAACGTAAGGATAGCTTCTACAGATCAGAGGCTTATATATGCTATGTATAATACATTTATTGTCTTTTGTCAAGAAAGGGCATCTCCCATCATTATTTAGTTTTAATATATAAGATATTGCAAGATAGAGGTTTCCTATTCTATCCCATACTACATATCCAGGCTCCATGTGAACTTTTATATCAAATACTCTGCTAAGGGAACTAATGATAATGCTTTCGAATGACTGTAAAGTTATAGGTGAAACTCTACAACATATGCCTGTATATATACATTTAAATCGAAAAACCAATGTTCTTCACACTGGATAATATCCTGGTATTTTTTCCACATATAGCATCTTAACTCGAGATACACCATCTATTTCATCTATTATCTTAGCTACAGGAGGAGGAACATATTCTTTCCATCTAGGATCATTATTGACCATTAACTTCCTAATAAATGAGCCTCTATACTCCTTTCTATTAACTAAAGGAGGTTCTTTAACTTCATAACCTTCTTCATGAAATATACGAGCAACTATAGGGTTAAGAGTAAGTACAGAATTAAATGGAGGTGAATATAGTTTTACATAGTGTACAGCTACGCGACTAACTTCCATTGTAGGTAAAGTAACAGTTATTACACGATCAAGAGGTAATTTAGCCCATTTAAGAGTCTCTCTAACCATCAGTATGCGCTCTCCAGCTGTAAATGGATTTTCTGGTGTATGGCTTTGACTAGCCATTCCAATAACTATAATTACTTCGTCAAAGTTCTCTAGAGCCCATTTAATAACATGATAATGGCCATAATGAAGTGGTTGGAAACGTGCTATGACTAAGCATCTTTTAACATTGGCACACATCTATATTACCTCACTACCCTGCATCCAAGAACTATTCCAATGTTTTATATATACTACAATTTAAATATCTCCTCAAAATATCATGTAAATTAAAGACAATAATAGGACCTAGAGGTTTAGTCTATGGCTTTAACTCGTATAGTCGCACTTAAAGAACCATTTGCATTTATAATTGCATTGATAGCGATTTCCTTAACTGTAGGCTCTAAATACCTTATATTTGGCCCAATAGCTTTCTTTCCTATAATAGCTGCATCGGTATCACTGGCATTCTTGCCGCATGAGCTTATGCATAGATATATTGCTAGGAAAATGGGTTGTTTTAGTAGATTTGTACTAGATCCATTTGGATTAATGCTAACTTTGGCTACAGCCATTCCCTTTATACCATTTAAGATAATTATACCTGGTTACGTCCTTATCTCTAGCCACTACTATGACCCGATTACGAGGAAAAGGATTGAGGGAGTATCTGCGATTGCAGGTCCCTTAACTAACCTGGTTATAGCTTTAATAGGTATTATATTACTTAATACAGCTATATTATTAACAACAAACCAGTATCTAAATATATTTCTTTTATATCTAATAATAGTTAATGCATGGATTGCATTCTTTAACTTATTACCTGTTCCTCCCTTAGATGGTAGTAAGATTATATCATGGAAACCAGTTAATTGGGCATTATTATTTACATTATCAATTGTCTTACTATTCTTATACTGGTTTTAGTATGATTTAGGCAAAAGAGCTAATTAACAATATTTTATTCTCTGACAATAAAATTTTGCAATGGCATATCCTAGGTATAGGCCTTCTATTTCTAACGGTGTGTTTCTGAGGCTGGCATAGATTATAGTACAATTGTTAAGAGGATGTTTATCTTTAATTTTCTTTATGATTTCTTCAATAACATGGTGTTCTGTACTAGAAATAGGTAATCCTGGTATTCTTAGCTCATCATTTTCAATAAACGCAATTAATGCTGCATCTGCATTGATTGATATAGCTTTATCTCTAATTATTAGAACTGGTGTGTTCCTTGGCGGTATCATGCTTATAATTATTAGAACTGGATTGTTCCAATTAAATAATTTAATATCTTTATACAAGGCCATTATTTCATTCAGAGTTTTACTTAATTCTTCGCCTTTATTCGTTAAATAAGCTCCTGCAACTCTATCTATTTCTATAAATCCATTATGTTTAAGCCTTCTGAATAAACTTCTAACACTTGTCTCTCCAAGATCTAATTCCTTACTTAATACTTTCCTACCTGCAGGGCCGCTGTCCATTAGATAAAATAATGTTTTTATGACATGTCCTGGATGAAAAGCAGGTCTAACTCCTCTCTTATAACTTGTTATTGCTCTTATTTCCTCAATTGCTTTGCAGAATCTCTCCGTCAATGGATCTATTTTCAAAATGATACCACCATATTGTCTAATTCTATATCTAATCTTTTATATACGTCTCATATATTTCTAGGGTTGAGCATTGGTAGCGTTTTCGAAAAAAGATAATGGAGGATTTTTTATAAAACCATATATTGTTATACCTTTATTTGCTCTACTAATACTTCTTTCATTGTTCATACCAAGGATTATACAACCGTCTTATCAATCTAGTAATATCTCTTTATGGAGAAGCCCCGATCTTGACATAGTTGCATATTTGTGTAATAATACATTGTATACAAACATAACATATCAAGGAAATGAATCTATTTACCTCGTTTATGCGATGATTGGTGGATATAAGTTATATATTGAACAGGAAATAAAAGATAATATACTGATTAATTTTTCTGTGAAGAATAAAATACCATATATGATAGTTCTTAGGATAAGGTATAGGGGTAGAGAATTTAATCGTTATGTCTATGTAGTACGTGAATGCTATAAATGAGTACACCATATATCTTTATGTGGTGTTTGTCTATGGTTAAAAGCTTAAAAGGTAAAGACTTCTTAACATTAGCTGATTATACTCAGGAGGAACTATTATTTATGTTAGACACTACCAGGATGTTAAAAGAGAGATTCTATTCTGGTGAAAGAATTGTACCCGTATTATACGGCAGATATCTTGCAATGATATTTGAGAAACCAAGTACACGTACAAGGGTTAGTTTTGAAATAGCTATGAAACAACTTGGAGGCTATGCATTGTATCTAAGCTGGAGAGATCTGCAGCTTGGACGTGGTGAAACTATAGCTGATACAGCGAGAGTCCTGTCAAGATATGTTGATGGAATAATGGCTCGTGTATATGAGCATAGAAAGCTTGAGGAATTAGCAGAGTATAGCGATAAGCCTGTTATAAACGGCCTAAGCGATCTACTTCATCCTGCACAAGCTTTAGCCGATATATACACGATCCTAGAGAAAAAGGGCGATCCAAGAAGATTAAAGATAGTCTTTATAGGTGATGGGAGGGATAATGTACTTCATAGCTTGTTGTTAGGCCTTGGGGTTATTGGAGCAAAGTTAACTATATCGTCTCCCAAGGGATATGATCCTGATCCTTGGGTGTTGAAGAGATTCGATGAAATATCTGTTGAAACTAATGCATCCTATGAAATAGAAAGGGATCCGATTAAGGCCATTAAAGATGCTGACGTTGTTTATACAGATGTATGGGTTAGTATGGGCCAGGAAAAAGTTGCTGAGAAAAAGATAAGGGATTTAAGTCCTTACCAGGTTAATGTAGAACTAATGAAATATGCTAAGCCTAATGCTATTTTCATGCACTGTCTCCCTGCTCATAGAGGCCAAGAGGTTACTGATGACGTTATTGATGGTAAATGGAGCGTTGTATGGGATCAGGCTGAGAACCGTCTTCATGCTCAGAAAGCCATACTAGCATTATTAATACCCTGAGGCCATATGGAGGAATATATTTTTAATAGCTACTTAATTGTTTAAAAACATTAGATACTGACTCGTAATCTTTAGTTTCAAATGATTTGGGGAATGATATGTATGTCCATGGTGTTTAAATATCTTGACAAAGCAGCATTGGAATTAGAGAAGAGAAAAAAGATCAAAACTATCTTAAAAATAATTATTATAATAATTGCAATAGCCTTCGCCTTATACCTAAGATCTATCTCGGCATTAGAAATTGCGGCAAAATATGGTCCAGAATATGCATTGGAGTTGCAGGGTAATGATCCTTGGATTGAGTATTGGGTTGCAAATTACACTTATCACCACGGTATACTTTCATGGTGGACCTTAAAACCAACAGATCCTGTTGCAGGGCCTATAATCAGGAAATTCTGGTATCCATGGGGAAGAGACATTACTATGACGACCTATCCTGGTATATCAGTATTTTCTGCATTAACATATCCTATTGTACAGAATTTTGGATTAACCCTTAAAGATTGGATAGCTTTACAGCCTCTATTCTATGCAACTATAACTGTTATATTCGTATATTTAGCAGTAAAGGAGCTGATGGATGGTAGTGAGCTTGCTGGTTTGGCTGCTGCATTAATATATTCTATATTGCCTGCAGCAGCTGATAGAACTATGGTCTCATTTACTGAGAAAGAAGGTGCCGCACTACCTTTTGCATTCCTCTTTATCTACTTCTATTCAAAAATGATTAAAACACCTTATACGGAGCCCAAAAAGAAAATAATGTATTCGTTATTTGCAGGATTGTCTATGGCTATGGTTGGATGGTTTTGGGGAGGATTTCAATATCTATTCATAGCATTATCGGGCTTCATCATATTATATCCTCTAGTATCTAAAGAAGAAGTGAAGTTAGAGTTTATCTTATACAATTTAATAATAACGTTATCAAGTATAGTATTCGTATCTATTGCCCCAACTAGTTTAAAAGTACTAGGCATATATCCCTTCACCTTTAAAGGTCTTGGCATATTGGCTATCTTAGCATATTTATTGCCAGTTACATATTGGTACTTTAAGGTTAAGAAGAGAATATTTACTAAAGCTACATATTTTGGCATACTATTATTTGTAGGAATACTTGTTATTGTTGGGATAGGGTTTGGCTATATAAGGTTTGGTGGTAGGCTCTTATATGCGGTTACTCCTCCACCATTAAGAGGTTTTGTTCATTTATCTCCGCTTGTTGAAAGTATAGAGGAGCATCAACCAGCTTTTAGGGCTCATGGATTAATAGGGGTATTATATTCATGGGGATATATAGGGTTCTTATTATCAATACTTGGAGCGCTATACTTATTTTATAAGGGTAGACCCGATCATCTGTTGATATCGGTGATATTCCTTATAGCATTCTATGCATACATGAATGCTACATATTTTGAGGCAGCCGCAGCTACTTTTGGAGTAGTTACCATAGCTGCCTTCATAAGCTTCTTATTAACAAAATTATTGCCTGAGAAAAAGCATGTAAAGACTAAAAAGCGTAAGAGAAGTAGAACTGTTGTAACAATACGTGAAAAAGGTATTGGAACGAGGATATTCGCTTTATTCTTCTTAATAATAGTAGCCATATCATCATCTATTGCTACAGCAAGATTTATTGATGAACACAAGCACATGTTACCATCAATATTTACAGCAGGCTCCGGTATAGGCCCTAATGATGCGTGGTATGAAACTATAGAGTTTATTAGAAATAGTACTAGCAAAGACGCGTTATTTGTTACTTGGTGGGATTATGGGTATTGGATTACCGTTAATACTGGTAGAGCTACATTGGCTGATGGTGCAACATTTAACGGTTCTCAAATTAAGTTACTTGCTAAAGTTCTCACAAGCTTTGATGAAAAGGAGGTATTAGATATACTCAGGAATAAACTTCATGCACCAGATGAAACATATATTCTGGTCTTTGATGTCTTCATGTTCATACCATTTCAGAATAACACTTATATTGTAAGACCATATTTTCCACCGGGTCAATTAAGGATGGTTGGTAGAGTAGATATTCCGAAGAGTATATGGATGATCAGGATCGGAGAGAGAGATGCTAGTAAGTATTTATATCTATATAAATTCAGTAATACAGATCTACTAATTTCACCTCAATTCGATAAACCAAAAGATCTACCTCTAATATATAAAATGATGGTTGATGGAATACTCTATCTTAATATTCAAGAAAACATGAATTTGTATGGAAACATTTCTCAAATGAATATTACTAGATACGTATTTCAATGGTGGACAGGCCAGGAGACAGGTGTTGAATTAGTATATAGAAGATATGTTAGCGACTTAAATGTTACAAGAGAAATAACTACAAATTATCAGAACGTTGTATTATTTGGAGACCAGCCTAATGAGATTAATATTGCAAGTATGAAATATATAAAACCATATAAGATAATACACAAGCCATTCCAGAATTATAAGAATCTACAAGTAGTGATCTTTATATATAAAGTTGATTTTAGCGGTCTAAAACAGTGATACAGTTTATAAATTATTTTATTTCCATCTTTAAAAACTCTAGTAAAAACAATATTGACTATGGTGTATAGAGAAGTTGTTGTTCAGAAAGAAGCGGAAAGATCCTCTTAGGGCCATGTTATATTCCTTAGCCAGTGTTAGACGAGCATTATCTAGGATGGAGGCATTATCATCCAGAATATCGAGTAGAAGACAATATTTACTCGAAAAAGCTTTTCAGTTAGAGGAAATGGGTAACAGTTTTCTAGCACGAAAATATATTGAAGAAGCGGAAAGACTCAAAGGATTTCTAGAACGCATATATTATATAAAGCTCGTATTAGAAAAACTAAGTCTTACACTTGAATTAAATATTGAGATGAAAAGATTCGACAAGGATGCTAAAGAGATCTTAGATATTATTGGTATTTTGAAAAAACTACCAGAATCAACTATCCCGGAATTTGCATTAGCATTACATGAAATAGAAGTTGGTATAAGAGAAGTTGCAGATACATCCATAGCTGAAGCTGCTATGATTAATAGCTATAGTGCGACTACAAGTAGTGAAGCTGAGAAAATACTTGCTGAAGCTCGGGCAATTGCTCAGGAGAAACTCTTAAATGAATTGTCAACTCCAAACAAGTAGAGTTATTACTGCAATTATTAGGATAGAATTAAGTATGGTATACAATATTGTATTTCTTATATTGTATTTCTTGACTAATGGCCTTAAAGAGGCTTTCTCTATTTCTGTTCCATATACATAAAGTGCTTCTACTAAATGTCCTGATTTTATATATAATGTTGCAGTTGCCGATACGAGGCTTCTCCACAGCTGATCTCCCTTAAGCTTAGCAATACTGTAGGATTCATCAAGTATCTTCATGGACATAGGGATTAGTCTCCATGTTAGCAAGGTTGATATTATTACCCATTTGGGCAGATGTAGTTTTTCAAATACATACGATAAATATATAGGATCTGTTGATGCGAAAAACGACAATATGGCTGAGGCTATAACCATTATTCTTAAGCCAATTAGTAGTGATAGATAGTAATTACCTGTAAATAATAGTGTTAATAACGAGATCATTAGTAGAGGTAATATTGGAGCCTTATAGGAATGTATAGCTATTTCGAGATCCCTAATTACAATGGAAATTATAATAGCGTATATTAGTAAGAATGTCATAGGTATTACATTATTAATAATTGCTGCTAGAAGAACGATTATTGCCAAGTAGGAGATCTTTATAAATATATGTACTCTGTCAAACGATCTACTCCAGGAAATTGTTGATGAATATATTTCTCTGAATAAGAATTTAATCATGTTCAACACCTAAAGAACCGTCTTTTAAATAGTATCTTATAATAGCATCTTGCTCTAAACGTGTAATCATTTCCTCATCATGACTGGCTATAACTATACATCTATTTTTTTCCAAAATTCTTAATATAGATAATAGTTCATGTAATGAATCACTATCTATGCCTGCAGTAGGTTCATCAAGGTACAAAGGATTATATCCGCCTAATAATCCTATAACTAACGAAGCTTTTCTCATTAGACCATAGCTGAGCTTGTGTATTGGTATACGTAGATATTTCCTCAAATCCATAGCATCAAGAACTTTATTGTTAGGATTAATTCCTCGTGCTTTAAGCTCCATATACAGGTTTTCATATGTAAAGAAAATACGTGGATCTTGGGGAATATATATAGGTTTACTTTTAATTAAAACTTTACCTTTTACTGGCTTGTATAATCCGGATAACATTTTTAACAATGTAGTTTTTCCGCTGCCGTTGGGTCCCTTTACTATTATTATTCCATTTGTTTTGAAGGCGATGTTTATATTTTTAAGAATCCATCTTCTTATCCTTGGATACCTAAACCAAGCATTATATGCTACAATTAATGGTTTTGATTTTTTTACATGCATATTTTCTTCACTAACATTTTTGAGAGACTTTACTGGATACAGCACGTTCTTCTTTGAAATTTCATATATTCTTTTATTTTTAAATAAAATTATGCGATCAGCTAGATCCATGTATTGCTTAAGTCTATGAGTTGCTATAACCAGTGTATACCTGTATGATTTAAGGATTCTGAGTGTTTCTAAAAATATCTTTGTAGATTCATTATCTAGGAAAGCTGTTGGTTCATCTAATAATAGTATCTTTGGCTTCTTAACTATATTTGATGCTAATACAAGCTTTGCTGTTTCACCACCACTCAATTCAATAGTACTTTTACCGATAATATTGCTAGCATTAATGAGTCTAAGTGAATCTCTTATTCGTTTCTCTATCTCCTCTCTACTTTGAATTCCAGCTAACGATAATGAAAATTCAAGCTCTGTATCTACATCCGTAGTTAAAATCTGCGCTTCAGGCTCATGACCTACGTAGCCAATACATTTTAAGACATTTAATGGATCAGTTAATGGATTATGGCCGCATACTTTAATTTCGCCTCTAATAACTCCATGGTATAGATAAGGAATTAGAGTTGAAAAAGCTCTTATGAGAGTTGTCTTACCAGTTCCATTCTTACCTATAAAAAGTATTGTTTCACCAGTATGTATTTTCAAATTAATATTTTCCAGTATCCATTCACTTTTATCATAGCCTACATATAGGTTTCTAGCTTCAATGATTACGCTATTTTTATCTGCCAAATTCTACTCCCATACCACGTAGTGTTTTAACTAATGGTAATGCAACAGTTAATCCTATGACTGCCTGACCTATATTAACAGGCATTTCCGTCGCTGCCACATAGACATCGTAATGGAGATAAAGCACTTGATACAAGAAATACCCTGTAACCATTTCCAACCCAGAAATTATCAATGCCAGTGCATCAAATCCTGTTGATGGATCAACTCTAAGTCCTAGCCACGGTATAATTAGTGCTAATGCTGTTGCTAGAAAAGCCCAGAAGTAAACAGGCACATGCAATTCAATGGTATTGCCATAGATCTCGAGATATGTTACACCACTGTATAGATAAACTCCATATACTAGTATAAGTACTGATATAACAAGATTCATTAGAACTAGGAATACTTTCCATCTAGTCATGGCTTTTCTAAATAGTCTTGCTAATAGAACAACGAGCAATCCTTCAATGCCTTTAATGATGAACGTGCCCATAGCATAGTATGCATATCCAAGATAAATATCTGCAAGAGCTGAACCCAGTCCCCCGGCTATAAAGGCTATGTATGGATCTAGTGTTAGTAATGCAGTAGTATATACCATTGTTTCTCCTAGGTTAAAGAACCCCCTTGTAGCTGGTGTAGATACTACTATGAATGAAGTTGCTGCAAAAACTAGTGCTGTAAATACTGCTGTATAGACAGCTCTCTTTATAAGCTCTATTCTTTTAGTAACTGATTCTGACAACTCTTTCACCGTTTAAACAATATAAAGTTTAAACTTTATATAAAGTTTATCCTTTATATCAGCTTCTTAATAGTTCATAAAGTTCATCAAGTAGATTAGCTATTCTTAATCCCTTATTAGATAAGCTATAGTATTTCTTTCCTCCTACAATCCTTGATATTAGTATACCTCTTTTTTCAAGCTCATTAAGATGTTGATAAACAGCCTGAACACTAATTTTTATTCCAAGTTCCTTCCAAATACTATATCCGTGTAACTCACCCACCCTATAAAGTAGCCTTATGATCTCAAGTTTAGTATCTCCACCAAATACCTTCTTTGGTAGGCCTTTTGCCTTAATTCTTCCACTACTATAGGATTCAATGGCTTTCAGTCCATGGCCAGTAAGTAGTATTATTGAAGTACTATCTTTCTCTACAAACTCTTCTCTTACAGCCTTTACATAGCCTGCAAGAGCAGATGCAGCAGCAGGTTCTACAAATAATCCCTCATACTTAGCTAATAGTTCTCCAGCAAACATTATATTCTTCCAATCAACAATGATTGGAAATCCATTTGTTTGTTTAATGGCTTGTATTACTTCTCGTTCCAGAGGAGGATATTTATAGGCTAATCCAATAACTGGCTTCATACTACAAAGCCTAGCCTCTAATCCCATGGCTTTACTGATTTTCGGATTCCAACAAGTTTCAACTCCTATTAGCCTAGGCAAACGTTCTATTATTCCGTGTTCTAAAAGCTCTATAAATCCATGGAATATGGAGTAAAGAGTTAGGCCTGAACCTATGGGGACGAATATGTAATCTGGTACTTTTTTCAAATCAATATAGATCTCGTATGATATAGTTTTAAGAGCCTCTATACTTAATGCATTGGATTCACTAGTTGCATTATATAAGTTCTCTTCTAAGGATATCTTATCAGCTAACGAATATACATCATCAAGGCTTTCACCATGTTCTATAACCTCTGCACCGAAGCTTCTCATTAGTATTACCTTACCCCAATCACTACCTCTAGGCACTATTGCCTTAACTCTCAAACTAAGTCTAGAAGAATAAGCTGCTACCGAAGCACCAGTGTTACCATCAGTAGCACATATAAGTTTCTTAAATCCAAGACTATATGCGTGACTCGTAAGTAATGCAGCAACACGATCACGGAAGCTACCTGTTGGATTCCTACCTTCATCCTTAAAATAAAGATTATGAATACCCAACTCCTTAGATAGTCTACTAGATTTTATTAATGGAGTAAATCCTTCATTCAAGCTATTCATGATCTTAAATCTTGGTAACTGTTCTCTAAACTTCCAAATACCAGGATATTTACCATTAATGATCCACTTAAATCCATGCTTATAATGAATAATAGAATTGCATTTAGGACACCGAATTAATGGTTTAAGGCTATAGAAACCGCACTTTACACATTCATACAAATCTCTTTATCACCTAGGATACCCTATAGGCATTACATATAATGGTCTTTCTCTATTGATATCAATACCTATTATTCTAGCGACTTCTTCATCATAAAAGGCCCCTATAGCAACTGTTCCAAGATCTAATGCTTCGGCCATTAAGTATATATTCTGTCCAGCATGTCCAACCTCAATATATACATAACCTACTCCCCGCTTACCATAGTAACTTGTAGTACGCTTAAAAACAGCTGTTAAGACAATATTAGCAGCTGCACTACCTACCCATGACTGTCCAAGACATGCCAATTCAAGCTCCTTACTATAGTCTCCTTTTTTAAGAAGTTCCAGCTCATGATTATAGGGTATATAGTGATAGATCCCTTGTTCAAGTCCAAGGACATTTCCTACGACAAGATAAGTTTCTAATGGAAATGTTGCACCAGCACTTGGAGCCGCCCTAAATCCTCTTCTATGCTCCGTAATGCCTTGTGCAGCCCATAGTATTGTTGATATTTTTTCAAGTTCAACAGCTCTATTAGTCCATGATCTACGGCTACGCCTTTTTAGAATAACTTGGTATAATGGATAACTTGTTTCTATAGGTGGAGGAAGTCTGATCTTCATAGTTTAATAGTATACCTCCTTTCTTCCTTTATAACAGCTACTTTAACCCTAATTTTCTCTAGGACGCTACGTATATTTGATGATAACTGTGTTAGTAGCGATGGTGGAATGAGTACGAGAGTCCAGGAATAGTTTTTACTTTCAACAATGGCTGATCCTAGGCTATAGGCGAGAGTCCTCATTTGAGCCCTCTGATCGCCTATAGGGTCGATTATCCAGACACCTACTCTTTCATTATCTCGTTTAGCTATAAGGTCAGGGGCTGTAGCTCGAGTAACGCCCTTAACTTCGTTGACCTGATAGCCTCTAGCTCTAAGTTCATCAGCAATACTCTTTACAACTATTCTACGTGCTGGATACTTTGTCATTATTTCGAGATACTTATCTATTGGTCCATGAAACTCTGGATCATATACTGTGTACTTGCCACGGCCAATTCTAAATAGAAATAGTTTTTCTGGATCACGATATTTGTCTTTACTACTACCATTAACAGTTACTAAATCTACTTCAAAATCAAGTATTGATGTAGGTCTATCCGGGTCTACATATTTCTTTGCATACGTAATAAGTTCTCTGCGTGTAAATGTCTTTAATCCTTTTCTTGTAAGTTCTATTGCCGCTTTCTTAAGTACTAGCCATGTTGGTTCCCTATCCTGATTACTCATTGTATATCCCTACCCAAAACCTTATTTGTTATCCAATTTATATTCCAACAATAAAGTCTATATTAATGGCTAGTAATATGTTTTTCATTGTACTACTATGTAAATAACGATTTTTTAAACAAAGAAAATAGTTTTAGAAAAATACCTATGTAAAAACTATTTCAGACTATAATTCATATGATGGTTCTTCTCGCCTATAAAGTTAATTATTTTATTAGCTAATTCATAGATCGCTTTTGCTGCTTCACCATCAGGATATTCCAATAGATAAGGCATACCCTTATCAATAGCTTCGCCAATAAGAGGGTCTAGGGGGATACGTACTAGGAGATTAGTATTGTATTTCCTTGCTAATTCTTCACCTGTACTTTTCCCAAGTAAATAGTATATAGAACTACATTTTGGACATTTGAAATAACTCATATTCTCGACAATGCCTAATAGAGGTATTCTATTCTTTACAACAAAGTTAATGGCTTTAGCTACGACAGTTTCTGATAATGTACTTGGTGCAGTAACTATTATTGCTCCATCGAGATCGGTTATTGTCTGTACAATGGTTATTGCTTCATCACCTGTACCGGGAGGTAAATCAATAACTAGGTAATCTAGTTCATTCCAAACGACTTTTGATAAGAATTCAAGTATAGCTCTGGACTTTAATGGCCCACGCCATATAAGTGGTATATCTGGTTGTTCTAGTAAAAGATTTGTTGCTACGACCTTAACCC
>CAZVWZ010000001.1:0-41408 GCA_964631195.1 uncultured Desulfurococcaceae archaeon | reverse complement strand
GTTCTAAAAGAAACTCGCTCCAATCCCTATTCTTTTTCTCCCTTTCAAGTATTTCTTTTACCTCCCTTTGGACAGATATGGTTACATATTTTCTCAACTATATCGCCATGTAGTTATATGGCTATATAACTAAATATATTTTTCCAAAGGATCAGAATCGTGGATACGTGTCCATATCAGTTTATTTGGAGAATTCTTAGAGGCTTATGCATTTGGTGTTTAGTAAAAGTGATCTGAACGATCTTTGAGGTATCTATTTTCAATTCATAATTGAGAAATCAGCTATAACAAAATATTGGCAAATAGTTTTTATTTTTGTATTTATTTAAAAATTAAGTCTATAATCCTAGGTAATAATTGCCATCCATGTTCAAATACTCCGAGACTGCCATTCATACATGCTCTTTCAGTAAATACATCAACATTATCAGCTTCAATGCTTGGAGACCATAATGCAACAGGCACTGGATCGCCGCTATGAGCTTTTAAACTAGGTGGTGTAGCGTGATCAGCCGTAACAAGTATTGCTGTATCACTTGGCATTTCCTCAAGGAATGGTTTTACAAAGTATTTATCGATATCCTCAATCCTCCTCTTTTTAAGCTCAAAATCACCGTCATGACCTGGTTCATCAGGTCCCTTAAGATGCACATATACGATATTGTATTTCCTAAGAAGCCTTAGTGTTACATTAAGCCTAGCTCTATAATCCTTACTAGGATCACCGGTTGGGGGAGGTACCTCCTCTACATAAGCACCTAGTGCACGGCCAATACCTAGTTCAACAGGCATTTCAGCTACTAAAGCAAATGATAAGCCATACCTCTTGGGCAATGGATCTGCTTTAGGCAATCGATCACCAGCATCCCTCAACAATATGGCATTAGCTGGTAAGAGGCCTTTCTCCCTCCTAGCCTTATTGATAGGGTGTTCATCGAGTATTTCAACTACCTTCTTAGAGAATATGTTTGCTAGCTCAGCTGTTATCCAGGCCTCCACGGTATTATCTAATGGCTCGATCTCCTTTAGAAGCGGTTCATATGTCTTAACAGCAATACTGATCATTCCCTTCCTTATATATGCTGGATCACTATTACCTACATTAGCTGATAAACGATGTTCGCGGCTACCAATAATAACGACTGCACGATGCCCAATAGTTGCTTTAACACGAGCATAACCACCGTATTTTCCAAGTTCCATATTATCGATTGTTTTAGCAAGTTCATGTGCTTCCTTTGTAGTTAATGATCTCCCAACACGTCTATCAATAAGCTTTAATGTTCCTGGTTCAACAGTTGCAAAGTTAGCTCTAAAGGCAACTTCATATCCTTCTCGAAACTTCAAGCCAGCTCCAAGAGCTTCCAATGGACCGCGTCCAGTATAGTATTTATGTGGATCGTATCCTAAGATTGATAGTACTGCAGCATCGCTTTCCGGAGCAACGCCTTTAGCAATGGGATACATTAATCCACATACTCCATTCCTTGCAATAGTATCTAGGCCGGGCTTATGTGCTTTTTCAAGAGTAGTTATTCGATCCTTTAATGAATCAGCTACTCCATCAAGTACTAGATATAGTAAGTGTTTAGACAAATTCTATTCACCTATGACTATTCCCTAGAGGTTAGAGAACAGGATTCATTTAATTAAAGTCTATCGCTAGATCTTTATACCCGTAAACTCCATGGTCTTATTAACTAGCTCCTCTATCTTCAAAACCCCTCGAACAAGCTCTTTCCTAATAATCTTTAAATCACGCACTTCAACAAATGCTGTTGTAGGAGATGCATGTATATTAAACTCTTTAAAAGTATTGCTTGCAGATCTTGATTTACACTGCTTTGCAAACCATTCACACAATATAATAACATATTCTATATCTTCAAGATCTTTTCCAATAGTCTCTATAAATGGATACCAGAAAAGATCATATATTCTACATGCAGCACATTTCGTATTATCAAAATAGATAATATAATATCCATCCTTGTAAGGCTTAAATCCATTGCCATCTCTGTCTATGAGAATCCATTCCCGCAATGTCCTATCATAACGATAAATTCCATGAGGACTGTCAACCTTAACAATTTTTGTTCTATAAACTTTCACAGGCTTCTCACCTTTGCTTCTACTAATGATCCTCCATGTGATCTTGTCTAAGAGTCTCTTAAGCTCACTATCCTCCTCAACCATTTTGCATCAATAGAAGAATATCGAGGTAGAGTATAATATTAATTGCTTAATACTTAAATTATAAGGTGATGTAGCGTGGAATATGCTTCATTACATACAAATATATTGATAAGCTAGGTGCAGACTAGTATGAGTGCTATTGATAGACTAATAGATCGATTTGTAATGGAAGTAGGTTATGGTAGAAGTATTGATTGGTATCTAGTCAAATTATCAAGTATAGTCTATGAAATAGAAGATCTCTGTAGGTATAGTATGTGTGATTCATTAGAACTATTCAATGAATTTATCAGCAATGAACGAGTATTAAAGGCACTTGAACCATTATCTTGCTTTAAAGATGATGTTGTAAATATAATTAACAGTAATCCTAGATTTAAAATACTTAGAAAATACGTCAGAACTATAGAGTCTACCTTAGCAACTCTTACCTGTAAAGAGACTAAGGAATTAGAGATCGTGCCTCGACCAGCTACATGGGTTATTGAGGAAAAAATAGAGAAGCAACTACCCAAGAAACCCATTGAAAAGATTGTTGTAGGTAAACCTAAATGGGATATTGAGAAAACTATCACATACATTGTTATTGCAATCTTTATTATTGGAGTGATCCTTATCATATATTCTGTGATTAAATAATTCCGAGGTTAACTAGTAATGTTTTTATCTAAACCTCTATCTCCATAGATATTATAGGTAATAGACCAGCGAAACCGGTGTAGATATTGATCCTATATGCAATAATTGCATCAACAATATCATTCATAGTAGCATTCATAGGTATAAGTTGGTGGATTGACATAGCTAATAAACTTGGTTTTAAAGGTAAAGATATGAATAAACCTTACGAAACCTATGCCGTTGAGGCAGGAGGTGTATGGGTATCCTTTGGAGCTAGCTTTGGACTATTGGTAATTATTGCTGTACATAGATACCTTAATGGAGAATATTATTTCCTACCTGAGCTTATGAGCTTGGCATTATTACTGTTTATGGCTAGCTTCCTAGGCTTTTTAGACGATCTATTAGGATGGAAGAAAGGATTGAGGGTTTGGCAAAGAGTAATATTTATGGGTCCATTAGCCTTGCCAATGGTTGTTATTAAAGCCGGAGTATCAACAATATCAATACCCTTTGTTGGTGCCGTAAATCTAGGTCTACTATATCCTCTGATCCTTGTACCAATAGGTATACTAGGAGCCAGTAATGCGTTTAACATGATTGCTGGATATAATGGACTTGAAGCAGGCATGGGATTAGTATTAATGGTATTTACGTTTATGTTCTCATGGATTAAAGGCCTAGAGTATATTGCTTATGCCAGCTTAGTAATGGCCTTTGCACTAATAGCATTTCTGATATATAACTGGTATCCTGCAAAAACTTTTCCAGGAAATAGCTTAACATATGGATTTGGCGCATACTATGCAAGCCTAGTTATACTAGGTAATTTCGAGAAATTCGGCGTTCTCATGTTTACACTATACTTTATAGAATTTCTATTATTTGTACGGGGCCTAAAACATGGTGTGTATAAAGAGAATTTCGGTAAAGTAAATCCAGACGGTTCTCTTGATCCACCATATGATAGGATATATAGTCTAACTCATCTTACAATAAAATTACTAAAGATAGTTAGGGGAAAAGCTTATGAAAGATCTGTTACAATCACCATCATACTTATTCAAATAATCGTGTCAGTTTCATCATTAATTCTTATATTAAGCGGTATAATTTGACATGATGCCTTTTTGGATTTTATTCTTTTTTGTATACTCTATATAGCTCAAGTAATCTCTTTGGCAAGGTAAAAGCTATGGATCCCAACAATAGGATCGATTGAACTATTATAGCCAATATTATCATTAATAGCCTTGAACTCGTAAATACAAGTACGTATAATACGAACAAAATAGCATCGGCAAATATTAGCCATCCAATTACCTGTATGAGCCTCATTCTTATAGTCTTCCATAAAGTAATAAGCGTCATAGCAATGTATATCGAAAATATGAACAATAATACTATATTAATCGTGTAATAAGCTTCAAAGAATATATGTTTTGTATATAGAGATGGAATTCTTGCAATAGAGCTTCTAATATCAAGAGGATCGGCGACTCTACCTATATATGTACCTAGTTCATTTGCATTAAACAATAAGAATAGTCCTCCCAATACATTTACGGCAACTAATAATATCCCTAAAATTAAGAATTGCTTGTGCATCTTCTTAATTTCTAAACCAATATTCTTTAATGCCTCACCGATATACTTCAAGAAATTAAAATATAGATAAATAAAGCCAGCTAACACAACCCCCATGATTATAAAGAACGCAGAATAGGAATCTGCGAATCCTGCACCAATAGGGCTGGATGATAACATTATTTGAAGATGAATTTGAACATATACGACAATTGATATTAGAAGTGATGTTACAACATATAAGAAAAGTATCCATAGATTCTTCTGAATATTTCTAACACTTTCTCTAAAGACGAGATCTTTAATTATTTCTAGTCCTACTTTCTACACACCATAGAATATCTTTTCCATTTATTATAACGTAATACATAGTATTTATACTATCATAAACAGATAGAAAGAATAGCATAATCGCCACTAGCCATATAGGAATTCAAATAACCATGAACTATAGATCTTCAAACAATGGAATCCATGAAATACTACTGGCTTAATATCTTTTTTAATATAATATTCTATAAGTAAATAGAATAGTTTGTTATTATGGGGATAAATTTGAAAATAATTGATACAAGAGCTCTGCTTAAAGCGTTAGGATATACTTTTGTCTCCGAGGTAAGAGAGAAGATAGAACCAGCTAGAGTCAATGTTAAATTTGAAGATTTATTTAAAGAATTTAGTGAAAACGATCTTTGGATATCAAGAAAAGAATTATTTGAACATCAGTATAAAGCATTCATTGAACTAATCAATGGTAAAAACATAATTTTACGATCGGGAACTGGTTCGGGTAAAACCGAGGCCTGGATATTATATTTTCTAAAAAGAGCTAGAGAAGGAAAATTTAGAGCTCTTGCCATATATCCTACCCTGGCTTTAGCGAATGATCAGATTAGAAGGATTACAATTTATTGTAATGCTTTAAAAATAAGTGTTTTACAATTGGATGCACCTACAAGGGATAAATTGAAGAAAAAGATCGGTTTAAGAGGTATTCGAGAAAAAATTAATCTATCTAACCTGATCATTACTAATCCAGCATATCTTCTCATTGAGCTTAAAAAATACTTCTTAAGACAACATGATAGTTTATTAGAGCCTTTCCTCTCAAACCTAGACCTTATTGTTATAGACGAGCTTGATTTCTATGGTCCTAGAAGCCTAGCATTGCTTATGGCAATGCTTGAATTATTATCACTAATAAATAAAGAACAACAGATAGTATTACTAACGGCAACGCTTGCTAATCCGGATGAACTTGGCAGTTATTTAAAGAGACTTACAGGTAGAGACTATGTTGTTATAGATGGCAAACCCTTCCATGTTGAAAATCATACTATTATCGTTCTAGGTAAGAATCTTGAGAATATATGGAGGATAATAAGAGGATTAAGAGAGGAATTAGTTAAGAAAAAGGATATAGATCGTGATATAATTAGAGCCTTAGATGACTATAAGTTATTCCAGGAGAACGCTTACCGTGTACTAGCTTATTTAGAAGCTTTAGGTTATAGTGTACCAAGTATTTCAATGGATTATACGGAGATTATCGGTAAGTATCTTGATGACAATGGAGTAACTATTGTATTTACAAAGAGTATAGCTAAAGCAGAGGAAGTTGCTAAGAGACTTAAGACGAAATACTCTAGCTATAAAGAATCCATAGCGTCTCATCATCATTTGGTGCCAAAGCACCTAAGGGAAGAGATCGAGGAAGGCGCTAGAACAGGTAGAGTGAAGATCATTGTAAGTCCTCGTACATTAACACAGGGAATAGATATTGGTACAGTAATACGTGTTGTCCACATAGGATTACCTGAAGATGTAAGAGAATATCTTCAACGAGAAGGACGTAAAGGCAGGAGAGAGGAGATACCTTTCACTGAATCAATTATAATTCCTAGTAGTCGATGGGACTGGGAATTGTTATCGAAGGGTATTGAAGCTCTCAAGAAATGGCTAAGCCTGCCGCTTGAAAAGACAGTTATTAATCCAAATAATCTATATATTAAGCTATTTACTGGGATAGTTAAGTTACTTTCTCCATGGCTTAGATTAGATCCAGATGGCCATGAAAGAGAGGCTTTACGCAAGGCTGGTATATTTAAGAATGGAAACATAGATCGTAGGAGGCTTAAAAAGATATGGGATAGAATGGGCTTCTATGAATTTGCACCACCATATGGTATTAAGCGTTATCTTGAAATAGAGGAAGGTTTAAGACCGCTTGAACCTATAGGGCACTGCGATCTCGTTGAAAAATTCCAAATAGGCTGTATAGACTATAGTAGTGATGCACTAGTTACTAGCCATAGGGTTGTACGGAAGGGACGTATAGTAACAGCTGTTTATGAAAAACCAATATGGAGTGTACGTTTTTGGGAAGACGAGGCTTTAGCCGAAGCCTATGAAGAATATTTAGATATTAAACACCGGTGGATGGAAGAACCAAGTCTCATAAAGGATCTTATGAGAGGTAAAATATTCACTGACGTATACTGCGTTGTCTATCCTCCAAGGAAAGGCTTTGGCCAGTATATTAAAGTCCCTAATCGAGTTGTATGGATTGTATCAAGTGAAAGGCCAAGGATATTTAGGGTAGGAAGTAAGCATATTGTTAGCCATGATAGGAAACTCATATACGTTCCTACACCTGTTCATGGAGAGTATCGTGATTATACATATGGGTATCTATATGAGGTCGATGAAAGACTAGATCCAGGGTTATTAAGACTAGGATTAGCATATATAATGATTGTTCTAAGGAGATTGTATGGCATACCATTTGAGACGATACTTTATGGTGTTGAGACAGTTGGAGATAAAAAATTCTTTGAAATACACGAACCGGAATCAGCAGGGATAATCGATTTACTAGATTGGCTTGATGTCAGAAAGAGTATTGAGAAGTATGAACCAGATGAATTAGATACTATATTGCTTAACCAAATAGATGATCTTGCCTACTCATACTTTTTATCAAACAATCTTGATTGGGATCCAGTAAAGGAGTATGCATTAATGATTGTCGATTATATCTTGAGCCGTGAGAAAATAGTATTAGAGATCATGGGTAGACTTAAAGCCATACCTAGGCCTAGTCCTGGTTTAAAAATTGTATCCTTAGACTCATTCGTTGAAATAATTGATCGAGGAGACGTATTTACGTTACCGATGAAACTTATAGCTTTAGCATATTATGATGGAGAAAATATAATATCATATGTAGATATGATTCCACATTTACCGGGTACAAGGCCGTCCGATGAACTAAGAGATTTTGAGAATAAAATTGAGGACTTGATTTATTATGGAGAATATAAACTGATCGTTCCAACCAAGGATTTAGCTGATACTTTAGAAAAAATTGGTTTAAGAAAACTACCTAGACTCATTAAATCTAGATCTATTGAAATAATACCATTGCTTTCTAGCAAAGGTTACCATAGTATTTCTATGAATGACATTGAAGAATTGATGAAGCTCATTGTTCCAGATACTGAAATAGTATACATAGACACTATTCATAGGATTATATCTAGAATAAGGGATAAGGGATATACTAAATTACTTGATAAGGAAAAGAATCTAATCCAGAACTATATTAAGACACGTACTATCATGAACTATATTCTTTACCTGGTTACAAACCAATAACTTTAAGATTATCCCTCCCTATTCAAAATACAATTATATGTACTCTAGTAGAAGAGACTATTAGGTGTAAAAATAGTAGATGGAAAAAGAGGTGTCTAGGTAATGCTATTGATTACTAGGAATCTTAGTGTATGTGTTGAAGATAAGGAGATCGTTCATGATACAAATATTTCTATAGATAAAGGAGAACTACATATTATCATGGGCCCTAATGGAAGTGGTAAATCAACTCTATTAGCTGCTATTATGGGTCTACCCTATACAAGAGTATGTAGTGGAACCATATTATTTGATGGTATAGACATAACTAGTATGCCTAGTTATGAAAGAGCTAAATTAGGTATAGGATTAGCTCATCAAAATCCACCTGAGATCAAGGGCGTTAAATTTAATGAAATAGCTAAGGCTATAATTAAGAGATGTAGTTGTAGTGATTATAGTATGATGGCACGTATACTTAAGGTAGATAATTTATTGCATAGAGATCTATTTGTAGGATTTAGTGGTGGAGAAAAGAAGAGAGCAGAATTATTTCTAGTAATGCTTCAATCACCTAAGCTTGCTCTTCTTGATGAGCCTGATAGCGGTGTTGATATTGAGAGTGTAGAGAATATTGCTAATGCTATAGATTATCTAATTTCAAGAAACTCCTCTATTATCCTCGTAACTCATACTGGCTTAATTACTAATAAGCTTAGTAGGATCGATAGAGTCCATATAATGATTCATGGAAAAATTGTTTATAGTGGATACCCAGATGAAGTTCTTCCAATCATTATGAAGTTTGGTTATAGTAAGGGATTAGAAGTTCTTAGGAGGAGGTAAAGCTATGAATATGGATAGGCAAGTTATTGAAAAAGCACTATCTAAGCCTTCACCCTATGGCCCAGATATTGATCTTTCTAGATATAGGCTCGGTAAACCCGAAATAGGTGAAGTAAATGAGTTAGACATTGATCCAAGGCTTAATGAGACTCTCAATAGAGTAGGTTTTAGAAATGTAAATAGGCTTAGTTATATTCAAGTTAATGAAAGTGCCAAATACAGGATTATGGAGGAGTATTTGAGAAAGTATGGTGTCAGAATAATTCCTCTTAGAAAAGCATTAGATGAAATTGATTTTGCCCGAAAGCTTTCATGGAATCTTATAAGACCCGATCTAGACAAATATACTGCTGCTACATATCTCTATGGAGGAGAGATAGGATACTTCATATATGTACCTCCAAATGTTAAAGTCCCCATTCCAATATATACATGCCTGGCAATAACATCTGATGAGAAAATACAGTTTGCACATAATATAGTATATGTTGATGAGGGTGCAGAAGCCCATCTTGTAACTGGTTGTGCAGTACCACATGGTATAAGAGACGGCCTACATATTGGTATATCAGAGTTCTATGTAGGAAGAAATGCTAGACTAACCTTCTCTATGATACATGCATGGTCTGAAAAATTGCATGTAAGGCCTAGGACTTCCGTTAATGTTGAAGAAGGAGGTGAATATGTTAGTTATTATATTATCTACAGCCCAGTGGCTTCAATACAGACATATCCTATGGTTAGAGTTAATAGAGATGGAAAAGCATATCTAGCTAATATAGTAGCAGCATCTGGTAATGGCATATATGATATTGGTTCTAAAGTACAGCTCTTCGGGAATAATTCGTCAGCAGAGATCGTATCTAGAGTAGTAGCAAGAGGCAAATCCAAAACATATGCTAGATCAGCTATCGAAGCATATACAAGTAATACAAAAGGCCATATAGAGTGCCTAGGCCTATTATTATCAGAAAATGCACAGATATCATCAATACCGGTCATAACTTCTAAAAAACCTGGAGCACTCCTAAGCCATGAAGCAGCTATTGGCGTAATTGCTGAAAAAGAACTAGAATATCTCATGAGCAGAGGATTTACCGAAGAAGAAGCAAGAGCCATACTGATTAGAGGATTCATGAGCATCGATGTACCCGGTATACCAAGAAGTATCAAAATAGAAGTTAATAGAATACTCGATCTCGTAACTAAATTCGCTGTAGGCTAAATAATTAGTATCATATGTTTATTATTTAATTTATTTATAATTCCTCTTTTATTAAACAATGTCGTGATATAAAGAAAATAGAGCCTAATAAATTATTGATATTATTAAAACCTTTATTCACCTACAACTTCTGCTAAAAGTCTCTCCACAATGATTATAACACTGTTAGCAAATTTTAGAGCTTGTTCTGCATCATAACGTGTATATAGTTCTTCCGGGGGTAAACCTAGTTCTTCATCACCATACATTGAAGCTTCCCTCTCCTTCCTTAATAACCTAGAAATATATGCTAATTCAGGGATTCTAACCTGGAACCATTTAGGAAATCTATTCTTCTCTCTTCTCAGTATAGGACCTACATCATGCCATTTGGGAGGTTCTACTCCAACCAGTCTAAGGGCTGCTTTAAGTGATAATTCAACAGCCTCTTGACATTGTCTGATTACATATGGAAAATTTCCCGTTTCGAGGGCTTCACTTGCATGTTTAAATCTTTCCTTTGCTTGTCTTATATATGATCTTGCCAAAGCAATGCTATTCAATGATTATAGCCTCTCCAAACTCGTAGTTCTTTTTTAGTCTCCAATACCATTTCTTGCCAATCCATATACGTTCTGCACCTAGCTCCTTTAGTTTTTTCTTAAGTTTCTCTAATATCTTTTCAAAGAAACAGTTTCTATCATAAACTATTATTGCATCTTCAACCATGTCTAAATACAATGGACTTAGTCTCTGAGCCTCTTCAGGAGTCTTTATTATAGGTGAGAACGATATTTTATAGCCTTTATCTAATAATTCATCAAGTATCCTATCCATTTTCTCCTCTACTTTTATAAATAATCTTGTTCTCTCAAGCCTGCTCTTTGGAAGTTCATCAATAATCAATAATATATCTATATCACTATCCTTTCTATAATCTCCACGTGCTACACTACCATAAATTACTAGGGATCTAAGTTTGCCATTAAACATTCCCAATAGCTCATGTAACAATCTATCTATAATAGTCCTGTATGGTTCCTCAAGATTCCTTAAACCTTTCTTATACATATAATTCAAGCCTCTCTAGACCTGGCTTATACTTTCCATTATAACATTTCTATTGTAAGTTATATAACTATTAACATCATGAAATAATCTCCATTACTTTTGACAAATGTGTAGATATTTAGAATATTTATGGCTGAGGCCAACGATGGAGATTAAGGAGCTATGTTATTTCTTTAGTTTATTAAGGTTTATACAATTTGCCAAGAACTCAACAATTATGGAGTCGTCTGTGCCATTGAAATTATTTTCAATGAAGTTTGCTAATGATATACTTATACATTTATTGGAAAAAGATTAATAATATTATCCTTAACTTTAACCTCCGGACCTTCTTTAATCACTGTCTCTGTTTCAAGAAATAGCGTCTAAATTATTAGAAATTCTGAATCATATAAAAGGCTGGAATGAATAAGTTTACTAGAAATATTCTAAAGATCCTTTATGAAAGAAGATTTTGTATTAACAAGAAATATATAATTACTTAGATGAAAGACCATAGGCCTAGTAATATAATTAAGTCATTAATACAGTAATTTGCATAATTATTTAATCCATGTTAAATACTGACTAGATGGGAGAGGCAGAAATGACATAATTTATATGATAGTTCTTGATCATAATAATACTAGGAGTACATATTGCTGGAGTATCGATACTATGCTTGTATATGTATTAGATACTAGTGCTGTAACTGATCCTAGGCTACGTGGTGTTTTTGGTGTATCTAGTCTCGAGTCTGTTGTCCGTGAGCTTACGCGATTATTCACTCGTGCCCATATTGTTGCTGCTGCTCAATTTTACATGACTCCTAGTACCGCATTGGAGCTCCGTGGTTTTCTTGAGCGTAATGGTGTCGGTGAAGAGGCCATTAACGCATTTATGAGTATCATATCTATTAAGGCACCAGATATGTATGGTACGAGAATACCTGCTCATGTTATGAGTAATTGGATTCAAGAGGTTAGTATGAGGTTTTATCGTGGCCTGCGTGTCGCTGAGCAAATGGTTCGTAAGTCTAGTAGTCTTGCTTATAGTGCTGGTGAGAAAAAGGACCGTGGTCTTCTTGAGAAACAAGTTGCTGAAGCTATTCATGAACTCCGTGCTAGATATCGTGAAGCAACACGAAAGGGTGTTATTGATACAATTGTTGATTTCGATAGTGTTATACTTGCAAAGGAACTTAATGGCTCACTTGTAACTAATGACGATGGTATTAAGAGACTTTGCCAAGAACTTGGAGTGAAATATATTGATCCACCATTGTTTATAAGTCAACTACTAATTATATTGAGGGAGAGGATTCCACGGAGGCCATAGATAGTTGGAGACGTTACCTCCTCCTGAACGTACGGAATTTTTCTTAAATCGTCTCCTAGACTATATTCTACGGACACATGTTAGTTATGATAAGGCTTTCCATGAGATCTCTAGAAGGTATCGTGTCCCTAAATGGCTGTATAACACTTATTATAAACTTGGATACTATGTCGTATTATACTACTATGGGCTTCAATGGCTTGCTGCACAGCATGGATACGGTGTTAAGAAAGGTGCTGCAATAGCTTTTTTCCGCGATATAGGCTATAGTGTACGTAAACTAATAAGAACACTTAACCGTGAAACTAAAGGGCTGGGTCTAGTACATAGACTTAGTATAAGATACTCATATCCAGAATATATTGTAAGAGATCTTCTTGAACACATGGATCCTAATGAATTAGAGAAATACCTTAAAGCTCTTAATGAAAAGAAATACTGGCTTAGAATAAATACCTTAAAAACCACAATAGAACGAGTTATAAAATGTTTAAAGAAAAATAATATAGGTTTCGACATACATCATGTACTACCCTACATGATACGTGTTCGTAAGCCTAAATGGTTTAAGCCTTCAGCCATAGAATGTATAGTTAATGGAGAAGCTATACCCCAAGATCTTGCAAGTGCATACGTTGTAGAAGCTCTTTATAGACTTCCTGGCAAGAATGTCCTAGATGCGTGTAGTGCTCCTGGACTTAAACTTTCACATCTATATATGCTTGATAGTAATATACGATGCACTGCATGTGATGTTTCATGGAATAGATCTATAACGTTAAAGTATATCCTAAGACAATATAATATTCCTACTCATACAGTTAATATATTAAATTGTGATAGCACAGAGATCAGTTTCAATGGATTATTTGAACGAGCACTAGTAGATGCTCCATGTAGTGGCTCCGGATCCGTGCCAGGAGATCCCGCTGTAAAAATAGCTATTAGGAGAAAAGGTAAACTTGATTACTATAATAATCTACAGAAAAAATTACTAGAAAATGTTCTACAATATAGTAGATATATTGTCTACTCTGTATGTAGTATACATCCTCTAGAAGGTGAGGAAGTTATACAGTACATAGTAGATCGTGGTCTTGCATCACCTATTGATATAAAATTACCCTTAAGGAAAGCCTATAGCGGATATAGTGTTTCAGGAAAAACATTTAGAACATATTCACACATAGATGGGTGCCAAGGATTCTATATAGCAGTACTCGAGGCTTCTAGAAAATGATAATTAGAAATGTAGTAGGACCCTATCCAAGCAGAAGAATTAATGATTATATTCTAATTGTAGACGTAGTAGGACCTCCAAAGAAATGTCCATATAACTGCATATATTGTCCATTAGGTAATACTAAAGTCAAGACATCTAAGGTACATTCATTGATTCCTCCAAAGAAAATAATTGAGGACTATAAATATATTATTGAAAAAGTAGGTTTAGATATAAAAGCTATATTATTCAATGGCTTAGGTGATCCCTTTCTAAATTATTTCTTAAAAAACATAATAGAAGATCTAAAGAAGATAAATAATGAGTTAGGTATCGATCTTGAATATTGGATTAAAACCACACTAGTACCTTTAACATATCATGGTGGATCAAGGCTGCTTAAACTATTCAATAAGATCTATGTAATCTTTGATGCTGGATCTCGTGAGGATTATACACTTATAAATGATCCATTAGACTATATTCGGTTAAATGATATTATTAGATATCTTAGTAAGATAGATATAGATATTGTATCTGAAACTACATTAGTGAATATAGACAATGAAGGTAATTGGAAAAGGGATTCACTGGAACTTCTAGCTTCATGGCTTAGAAAGGCCGGGATTAAGAATATTGTATTAAAAACTTTATCAAGACCTCCTAGATCCAAGGATGCAAAGCCTGTATCTAAAAAGATCCTATATAGCGTGAAAGACTATTTAGATGAACATGGATTTAAAGTCAATGTTTTATTAAGTGATGTCAGGATTAGTTATAGGAGAGTCGTATTATTTAATGAAAGCGATCTTTATAGTTTGTTATTGAGAAAGCCTCTGGATCTACTTGAGCTTCGTAGAGCCTTAGGATTACCAATACGTGATATAGCATATCTATTATCTAGACTGGAATCTAATGGATTAATTGAGAGAATTCCTTGGAAAACAAGAATATTTTATCGAAGCGTATATCGACGATAGGCTATTGTATATAGTAGTGGAGCTATTATCGTAGTTGATAATGCAACAACTATTACTGTTGAGTATTGCTCGATAGTTATTATACCAAAATCATATCCAAGCTTCAATAGTGCTGTCTCTAAAGCACCCCTACCTATCATGGCGAAGCCTACCAATAAGCTTTTATCTCTATCCTTTAATGTTAAGTAGGCTAAAGGTGTACATCCAATAATTTTACCAGCTATTGCAGCAAATAATATGCCTATGAGGAGACTTATATCGATACTTGTTGGTACAAGTAGTAATCCAACATATGTAAAGAACATTGGTATGAAAAGTACTTCTAGAAATACACTAAGATCATCTATGAATTCACTAAGTATAACTCTTGTTTTAAGCAGTGGATCATGGAATTCTCTACCCCTACCAATTAATAAGCCTGCTAAATAGGCACCTATGAGCTCACTAAGCCCTATTAGTCTTGCAAGCAATGCTGTACCAAATGCAAATATTATTGATAAAGCTGCAAATATTCTATAGTCTTTAGACATGAGCTTATATATTATAGAATACTTTGTAACAAATATTTGGCTAAATACAAGAATAGCTACCATAAACACTATTGTCAATACACTAATCATAGTCATGTCTCCAATACCTATTGCTTGACTAGCTATAATGCTTATCATAAATGCAGCAACTATATCATCTACAAAACTAGCTCCAACAATTAATGCCCTAATTTCACGGCCACCAACATATGCTATTGTAGCAGCTACGGTTTCTGTAGCAGTATTAGATATAACGATGGCTAGAAATAGAGCTTGTAAGCCAGTAATACCTATTATATATAATATAGTATATGCTATGAAGAATGTAGCAATAACTCCAAAACTACCAATTAATATAATGTATAATCCACGTCTCCTGAGCTCACGGAAATCAGTTGTAAGTCCTGTATAGAATAGTAATAGTAATAATGCAACACTAGCGATAGTAGCAAGGTTTTCACTTGGGTAAACGATCCCAAGAACATATGGTCCAAGAATTACACCGGCAAGTACATGTCCTACAATAGGATGAATGCCTTTACTTCTAAGTGGTAGTCCAAGTATTTTTGCAAGTATAAGTAGAAGCACCAAATCCCTTATATAATCCAACTACCAATTATCCACCTCCAAGAACTATCTCTCATATACATAAGCCTTTATAAACTCTCCATCAAACAAAACGACATTCCGACCCCAAACAACAAGTGGTTCAACACCAGGGCCAAATCTTTCCTCTTCTACGACAACAGGCATTTTAATAAAGCCAAGCCTCGTCTCTTTTCTATAGAATTCATCAAATAATGCTAGAAGAGACGTACTATGAAGAACTCTTGAGACACCGCGTACAACATGTGTTTGCCATCGAGGCTCGCCCTTAAAACTATAATTTATAATTAACGGCTGATCATTTATTCTTGATAGAGTTGTAACATTATTAGCCTCTGGATCAACATTAAATACTGCTCTCATATGCGGTGGTTTTAAGAATGTATATTCAAGGTTTAGATCCATAATATTGTAGACTTTTACTGTAAACAAGTCTGTAATAACAATAAGTCTTTCATTATAAAGTTCTATACCGGGTATCTGAAACGGATAGGGATTATATGGTATAAATACTCCTATCCCTTCATCATAAGCTAGTTCCTCACCATCATCACTATATATTCTTGCATAGTATCTTCCTTCATGTTCTCCATTAACAATGATCCTATTTGGACTGGAAATAATTCTCCCTCCAAAGCCTGTTATTTCATCAATTACTGTATTCGAAGTTGCATCAACCAATAATACAGTACTATGTTCCGGATATGGTGAAATAGTTGATAATACTATTAAATTCCTTGAACCACCAATGTCAAAATCTAGTGTATTACCCAGGGTAATAGTCTCAAGTATCGTGCCTGCCCTATTAACTATATTGACTTCTAGATTATAATTTGGCTTTAATAATCCAATTACACATGTCTCCTTTCTACACATGATCTTGGCGTTTATTGCTCTCTTGATCTTACTCCATATTCTATTTCCATAGCCGTAAAAACACCTTAGTACAAAGTATTCTCTCTTTAATTCTACAACTCCACGTAGCTCAAGCGGAGCACCACCCCTCGTGACAGCGCGGCCGCTAGCAACTTCAATACTTACTTTCTTTACTTCATCTCTACAATAGAGATCAATATTGAGCCATTCACCACGATATTCGAGGCCATCTAATAAGCATTCACTAGGGATCTTGTACTGCCATAGTCTCGTGAAAGGCATTATCTTAACCCTATATATCCTGTATCACTATATATATTAACATCTCCATGCCCTATATTATAACGTTATCTAATACATAATATACACAATCTATATGGTACTCTGAACATACATATATTGCTAGGGGGTATTATTGAGTATTAAACAAGGACTTAGAAAACGGAAGTTACCATTAATAATAGATACAGTTGATGTAACAACTGAAGAAGATAAGTTTCTTCCTAAGAGCCTCTATGTACGTATAAAACAGCATATATATCCAGCTTTATCGTATAGGCTTGGCTTTGTATTTGGAGATGAACATAGTATTAATAGATTTTATATTAGTAAGATCGCCGGTGTAAATCATTTATTTTATAATAATCGTGATCTTACAATAATCAATGGAGATGTCGAAGGCATTATATCAAATACCCTTGAAGCCGCATTGTCAGTGGTGTCAGTAAAAGGAATGAGATCATTTGTTACTGTTACAAGAAGAGGTGGAATTAAAGCTATTGAATACTTGGAAATAGGTACTTTTAGGAAAAGAAGACTATTAATTGAAAACATGGATCTTGGCCTATCAGGAGACAAGATCATTTCTTTAATAAGAACGATACACGCGGATACAGGTGAAGCAGGACCCCATATATTATTTGTAAAGAAAGGTATCGGAAAAGACTATTCTAAAAAGATCCTAAACTCAGCTATTATAGCAGGCTTTAATGGAGAATGGTATGGAGTATGGGAAAGTATAAGTAGTAAACGTGAAGAGAAATTCTATTTACTACATTTATTTTATCATGGAAACTATAAGAAATATACTCTTGGTTCTAAAGGTATATTATTAGACTATATAGGTCCATGGAGTATTGTAGACTATAGCTATAATCGTTTAATTCTTAAGAATACAAAAGGTGTCATAGCATATGATCTTAAGGATAAGGAAATTATATGGGAAAAGATATTTGGAGATATAAGATATGTGTGTAGTTCCAGACATGGTATTTCAAGGAGAGCCCTAGCTATCGTTACACCTGAAAAGGTATACGTGTTAGCAGCAGATACCGGAACTAAGTTAAGAGAACTAGATGTTGAAGGAGGCTATGTATGTGGCATTGGCGAGAACTATATAGCTGTTGGAATAGAGGATCACCTTAGAATCTATTCTTGGGGAGGAGAATATCTTGGAGAATATAGTTTTGATGGTATGGTAAATGGGATCTCTGTTATAGGGGATCGGATTCTTATAGGCTATCTATCATCAACAGGTTCTCCAAAAGCTGTATTAATTGATATGGGTGAATCTCTCGAAATAAGTTTAAGAGATCTTGAAATGTTTAGTGGTGAGACTAAACACATAGATATTGAACATGTTACTCCAAGAGTAAGACTTATAGGTACATCCGACAGAAAGATTGAAGTAATAGGTTACGGCTCTAAGATCTTGTTTAAGGATATTGGAGCAAAACCAGGGTTACATACCTTAGATTTATTATTTATAATACCGGGATTCCTTAATCTCCGTGAAAAGATCTTATTATTCATTAAAAAGCCTGAAAGTGCCTTTGACAGAATCAGTGTTGCTTCAAAGCTTTCAAGAGATTCTCTAGGCTTCTTCGTCCCTATTACAATTGAGTCATCAATACACATTGATTCTTTAAAGATCATTATATGGTCTGATGAGAACTCATTATATGCCACTACACATGAGATACAAGGTCTAAAGCCAGGAACCTATACTATACCCGTTAGAATATTATGGTCCGAAGCTGGTGTACATGAAGTTAATATTCTCATTATGTCATGGAGTATGAGTAGGATGTATGTTGAAAAGCTTAGAGGCAGATTGTATATTGACCTAGATATACTAGATCCTGTCCTCCGAATTATGGGTAGTACTGCATATGTATGGTCACCAATACCACTTGGCGATGTAAGACTTGTATTTAGTGGCGAAGGCATTGAAAGAAGTTTATTAACTAGTCTTGAGAAGGGATGGAATAGCTTTGATGTTGAAGGCTTTATTCCAGATAAACTATCTATAATTACTCGTGGAAAGACTATTGTTGAGACATATAGGCGGAGAGAATGATGATAAGTATAATTGATATAGCTTTAATATTTATTCTCATAGGTTTTCTTCTGGAAATCATGGTTATTGTTCTCTCAAAACGAAAACAAGAACAAGAAAAAGGCGAAGTCTCTTAATTCTATTGTAGATCTTATTCAACTTCTCCTCTAAACCATTGATCCTTTCCTCTAATCTTACAATACGTACATGTATATCATCGAGATCAATAGACATTTTACCATCCTATACTGATTTCTATAATCATTATACAATTTGTTTTTATATTTTTAAACAATTATTTAAACTTCATGGCAGAAGCATTTAAATACCAGTGGGAAGTAGATGGGAAAGCTAGGTGAATGAGGGATGTGTTTTAACACAGGATAGGACTAAACCTTTGTATACATATCCTAGATCTAGTTCTCTAAGTCGTAGAACCCTTCTATCAAGAATAGACGGATATCATGGAGACATAGAGCTAATTGTATGGATAGCGGATAAGGATAAAGAATACTTTATATTAAGAGATGCGAGTGGAATTAGAAAACTAAAAGTATCTGGAGAATATGCTAGTGAACTATTTAAACTGCCTAGAGAAACCTTAGTAAGAATAAAAGGATGCCTCTTTAAAGAAAGCCTTCTTGTCAAGGAGTATGATGTTATACATGCACCAAGTGACGAACCCTTTGTAAAGTACCTTGAAGATATAAGAGAGAAGGATCCTGTGGAACTAGCTAAATATAGTCCATGGTATATGAGGAATCCATTATGGAAAGACATCCTCTGGCTTCAGTATTATATAATGAAGTATTCAAGAGAATATCTTGAAAAACATGGCTTCATAGAATTACTCGCTCCAATGATAAGTATCGTAAGTGATCCTGGACTACGTGGTGCAAGAAAGCTTAAGACGAGATTTTATGGAGAAGAATATGAGCTTACAAGTAGCGTGATCATGTATAAGCAGTCCAGTATAGCAGTATTCGAGAAAGTATATTTCATGGCAAGAAACATACGTGAAGAGCCTCCAGAGAACATAAGGACGGGTAGACACTTATCAGAATTTACACAACTAGACATTGAATGGGCATATGCTAGCATAGATGATGCTATAAAACTTGCAGAGGGACTACTTGAATATATTGGATCAAAGCTCTTATCTAGGCATAAGGATCTCTTAGACAAAATCCATAGTAGATTCTATGGATTTAAGCCGCCATTTCCAAGAGTAAAGTATGATGAAGCATTAGAAATTGTTAGTAAACTAGGCTATGAGGTTGAATGGGGTAAAGAACTATGTCATGAAGCTGAGACAGCGCTTGCAGAATACTATGGCTCACCAGTATGGCTAGTAGGCTTTCCAGTAATTAGCCGTGGATTCTACTATCTACCTGATCCATGTAATCCTAGGTACAACCTTGACTTCAACCTCTTACTACCTAAAGGCTATGGAGAAGTGATTGATGGTGGTGCAAGAGAGTATAGATATGATGAGCTTGTAAGAAGGATAAAAATGCTTGGAGAACCTTTAGAGAAGTACAGTTGGTTCCTAGATCTAGTTAAGAAAGGCGGTGTACCGCCAAGTACAGGGTTTGGTTTAGGAATAGAGAGACTAACTCGATATATTGCTGGAGTTAAACACATTGTATTAGCAACAGCATATCCAAAACTACCTGGAATAACTCATACACCATGAGAGAGCCTAGAAATACCTTCTTTAATACTTTTTAATCAAAATATTAGATCTTTTTAAACGAGGTAATAGGTAAGTATTTTATTTTAGACATATATTGAATAACAATAATGAAGTAGCATGGGCATTGGGTGATTTCATATTGACTAATGGATATGGAGGTTTAATGATTATAGAACCTACGTCGAAGTCTATGTCTACATTAATAAAACTACGTAGACTCTATGTATATACAAGGACAAAATACCAAGAAATAATGTTAGTTGAATTTGAGGAATTAGGTAGGGGATTGGTAATAGACAATTATATTCAAAGTACTGAATCTGATGAACATATTTATCATGAAAGCCTTGTACATCCAGCATTATTAACGCATCCTCTTCCAAGGAAAGTCTTGATCATTGGAGGCGGAGAGGGAGCTACATTACGTGAAGTATTGAAACATAATTGTGTAGAAAAAGCAATTATGGTAGATATTGATGGGGAACTAGTTGAATTTGCTAAAAAATATTTAGATGTAATGCATCAAGGAAGCTTTAATGATCCTAGAGCAGAAGTTATCATAATGGATGGAAAAGAGTATGTTGCTAAGCAGTCTGATAAATCATTTGATGCAGTTATAATAGATCTCACAGATCCTTATTCTAGTGAAATCGCTAAAAGCTTATACAGTAAAGAATTCTATAAGGAAATTTACCGTATATTAAAGGATGATGGTATCATGGTTACACAGGCAGGAAATAGTTTCTTCTATAATAAAGTCTATGAATGGGTTTACAATAATGTATCAAAGGTCTTTCCAATAATCATGGAATATGAGGCTTGGGTTCCAAGTTTTGGCTATTCCTGCAACTTCATAATTGGAAGTAAGAAATACGATCCTAGTAAATTAGATACTGATTCTATAGACAAGAGGATTAACGAACGCGGTCTTAAACTTAGATACTATAATGGCAGGGTCCATGTATCGTATGTTTATAAACCAATTACAAAACCCTTAAAGAAATAATTTTAGAGAAGTATTTTTATCAATAATCTCCAAATTTCTTTTAAACCTCTAATCCATTTATTAATTACCATTAAAGCTTTCTCTCTATACCATAACAGGTCGTATGGTATGATAATTAGTGACATATAAACATATGGTAGTAATTGTATAGCATAGAAGCTATATTGTGTTCGTCCACCAATAATCCATAATAATACATAGCCAGCTAACAAGCCATACAATATGAGAATAGGCCAACCACTTTTCCTTGAAACCTTATATGCAGGAATAAATAGTAGTGTTATACCAAAGACTATAGGCCATACAATAGGATTGCCTATGGCAATAGCCTTGGATTCTAAAGTAAAGAAATATACTGCAAATCCGTTAATACCAAGCATCCAATCCCATGGAGCAGCCGATATTGGGCATTTAGCACCAGTACACTTTACAGATGTATGCCATTTAAATGATCCTATAGTTGCTTGAGCCCAATTACTAAATCCTATACCCATTATCAATGGTACTGCGGTTAATACTTGGATAATTATAGCAGTTAATGCAATTATGGTTATTGAATATATAAGACCTATTGAGAATACTTTGAAATTAATACCTCGATTTCTAAGTTCGTATCTAAGGAATATTATAGTTATGGGTATAGCTATGAATAGTCCGCTAAACTTAAACGTTGATGCAAGAGCGGCAACTAATATTGATAAGTAGATCTTTCTATGAAGAAGTAATAATACAGCTAATGCAGTAAATAATGCTACAAATATATCTAGCATAGCTATGGCTGCCATCACCCTAAACAACTGATCAAACGATGCAAGCAAAGTTACAAGCAGGGATAAGTAATGATTACCAGTGATCTTTAGAGTGATTAAATAAATTAACACCAGCAATAGTATACCAGAAGCTATGCTCGGATACCTCCAGTATGTCGGATAATCGCCGAAGAGGTAGATCGAAAATGCTATAAGGTATTTACCTAATGGCGGATGCTCAGTATTCATATAATTTTGTATATTATCATGATCAGGAAGTCTCCAACCATATACAACATCTATTATACCATATTCACTTCTAATCTCCTCAATAAATAGTATAAGATTCTCTTTTGAAGATGATTCTACATAAAAAGCGTTCTTTAATTCTTTATAGTTCCAGTCTACTACACTAACTCCGTATCTAGCCGCTAAACTATTTACATATCCTCTACTAGGCGTGGTATTCGTAATTATTGTTGCTGAATAATTTATTGGGTTTCTAGGCTCCACATGAAATATTTTAATTAATATATTACGAGCTGATGAAACATACCATACTTCGTCAGAAACATAACCTTTACCATTTCTTTCTATTTCGCTTTGTGTAAATGAATCTGCCAATCTATAAAGTTCATAACCACTATATATGAGGATAAGTACCAACAATATTATAGGCAAATACTTCTTAAACATTGCTTTCAAAGCCCATTCCTAGCATAGAATAGATGCAAAGCTGAAATATTTATTTTTCCACACACCAATCTATTCCCATGTAAAAGGTGTGCATTGATGATTAATAGGAAATTACTAGTAATAATAGTGATAATATCTATAACCATTTCATTTATAATACATATGCCTATCGAAGTACAGGAAAAGATATTTGGAAAACCTTTTACAACACCCATTTACAGTGACATAGTTGATTCATATTACAGGAAAGTTTTCTTAGATAAAAAAGTATGTGATTTCGCTTTAAGAAATACCAGTCTTAGAGGCACCATATGGATAAACAGCGAAACCGCCAGAAAACTTTGCTTAGGTGAAAAAATTTTACCAATAATATATCGTGATTACTCATTAGCATTACCTCCATTTAGTGGATTACTCTGGTTCATATCATCCAGCTTCTCACTTGTTATAAGTAGCTATAATTCTATGTATAGTCCATACACAGATCCCGATCTTAGATCTCTATCAATAACCGTTTATTATGTTATTATGAGTATTTTCATTTTTGGATCTGCTATATTATTAACTATGGCTCTAAGCGAGATCTCTAATTATATTAACGTTAAGGATCATAGGTTATTATATATATTACCTTTATTACCTAGCTTTATTGTATATGGTATATACGGTACAGAGATCATAGCAGGATCTCTTGTTGTATTTTCAATACTAATGCTTTTTAAAAAGAAATATTTATTATCTGGTTTATCAGCCGGATTAAGTGTAGCAACTAATCTATTCTCTACAATAGCTGTAATCATTATATTATATGAATTATTAGAATTAAAAAGAGAGCTTGAATATGCATATAGGTATCTCCTGGGTTTTACAGCAACGTTTGCATCTTACCTAGTAATTGTATTAATTAATCCTCAATTGTTATCCAAAATTTTTATTGGATCTAATGATTTAATGTGTGAAAATTGTATATTTTTATATCTTGCCGGATCTCCCTCAAATCCTTTATCCAGATCGCTCTCTATAGTCTTCATTGTAATTTTAACCTTACTTATTATGATCCTTTATGTAAAAGGCCACGACTTTAATAATAGAATGTATAGGAAAATAGCTATCGGATTACTGGCCATAATAACTTTTCATTACATGTTCAAGCCACAGTATTTTCTATTCTTAACATTTTCATTAATAATCTTATTAACATTAAAAGAATTCATATATTATCTTTTCATTGATTTTTTGAATTCCCTTATAATAACACTATGGTTCAAGGATAAAGAACTGCGAATTCTATTTAGCTTTCTAGGCTTGAAGATACAATATAATCCATTATCTCCGGATTCTCCTATACAGATAATTGCCTTTACTAGAAACATACTATTGCTTCTATTGTTAATTAGCTTATTCGTAAAGTATATGATGTTAAAAAAAGATTATAGAGATTATTCTATTTCCTCTTAAATACCTGAAATACACACATAAATAATACTCCTGCTATTAATAGTAATAGTATATATTGTAACGATACTATTGATCGTTGAATGCCTACAGCCTCTTTAATATCTAAACCGATCTTGTCTGACTGTGCTTTTAAGGAATTTAAGTTGTCTGATATAGTGCTTAAATCATTTAACATTTCATCTAATTTATTGAGTTCGTCAAGTTTAGATAGTTTTTCTAACTTAGAATTTACATTAGCATAACTAGATCTTATTTCATTTCTTATTCGCGATTCTGAATTATTGATTGCTAATGGAATTTCTTCTATCTTTTCTACAATAATTTCAGTAGTGAATGTTAGATTATTATTTAATTCATTTATTTTATCAATTATCTCATTTAATAGCGTATTCATGACTTCATGTCTTAAAAGATATATATTAGATTGTAGTATTGATAAATTCTCTTTAATACCAAACAATTGATATAATATTTGCTCTAAACCTTCAGTAAATGATCCATTTAATGCATTAAATGATGATACCATAGACTCTTTAAACTTGGATCTAAATACTGTTATATTTGCCATGGCAAGTATTTCTCCATTAAGCCTTCTTAAATTAACTATGTGATCACCTTCCTCAAAGTAATCGGGTACATTTATAACCAATATTATTGGCTGTACATTACTGGCATATATTGTTGTCATATAGTTATCGTCTATATAAAGATATAGTGTTTCATTAATTGGATAACCTGTTATATTAACAACTAGTCTACTCTCCTGATATACAGAACTTTCAATAGGAACTATATGAGTTCTTACTAAAAATTCATTTTCACCATAATACATACCATCACTAATTAATACTATCCTATGTATACCATATTCTAATAATGGAACTCTTAACTGAATAACCACTTCATCATTAGATCCCATGATATTTGACAATATTACTGTATTATCCAATATTATAGAATACGTTACACCTGGTAAAGGAGGTATAACTATTTGCATTAAATCTCCAACGAATACCTCACGCGGAGTAATATTTATCTTTACAAGTTTTACACTAGCCCACATAACACTTCTATAGAAGATCTCTTTAGCGTCATCAGTCCAGTGGTCCATATTGGTCCATATCTCCGGAGCAAGTCCAGCAAGCAATACCCATCTTGTACCAGCTTCAGTTATTTTAATACCTATTCCTCCTCCCCGAGTATCTGCAAGTTCTGCGCCAATGTAAGCTATTACTTCACCATCCCATTTATTGAACCATGCATAATCAAAATCTCCTCCTTCTACGATATATATTCTTTCACCAATATCATAGCCTTCCAATATAGGATGCTCCTTTACAACTTGATAGAATATTGGTCCTTGATCGAAAGATGATCCTATGCTTCTCGGATTTCTTAAATAGTAGTATAATAGATTTATACCATATGGATATTCCTTCATGTAACGGTATTCAAAATAATTATTCATGAAAACTATCCCCATGCCGAGATCGTATGTTTTATTGATTAATCTCTCGAAGGTATCTCTATCGGGCCATAACTCGCTAGTGCCAACATATTCTCCAGATAATATCAAAACGTCGTAGAATCCTAAGTCATTAATAAGTTCATCCCAATCCCTATATCCTTTTGCATACCATCCTTTATTCATTAAATAAGTTGATAATTGTCCAGAGAAATCAAACATTATTGCTGCACGTGGAGCTCTAAGTAATTCTACATTAACAATTGTCGTCTCATCGACCTTAACTATAACTGTTTTTTCTTGTTTGTAATAGCCAGGCGAGGAATAGATTATCGTATATGTTCCCTGCGGTAGCCAGATACGATAATATCCAGATGCATTAGTTGTTGTAGATACAATTATATCTTTTACTATAACTTTAGAGCCAGGTAGTACTTCTCCGGTATCGCTAGCATATACCGTACCTTCGATCCATCCATAAGGTAGCCTCTTAAGATATACGTTAACCGTTTTGAATGCAGACACTCCTATGTTTTCAGACGATTTTAGATCGTATTCTGTAGATACAAACAGCGTACTTAATGATATTTCAATTCCTAGAGCATAACTTATTGAATTTACAAGTATTCTTCTTACATTCTCTGAATACTGCATATCTTGACCTTTCTCCATGTATTTAGCCCAGTGATAACTTCCTCCTATACTAAGGAAAATCCAGGTATTGTTTGTGATAGGCCTTTCCCAGATAACAATACTATAGCCATACACGGTACCTCCTTTTACAAGTTCGCCAAGATAGGTTAAGGAACCGTTGGCAGGATTATTAAACCCAGTATAAACAGCATAGTCAACACGATCCCCTGGCGATGAAGCAATATAGAATCTAGTACCTTCATCAAATTCTATGCCTTGGAATATTGGATGAGAAATATTTAATGCATTAATCATTAAACCTTCAACGTATCCATCACTCCTATAAGCTGGTGATGGGAATCCAAGCTCGTTTACAGCATCACTATACTTATACATAATATATCCTGCGAAATAATAGTATGCACCCCATGCATCTAAGAATATTATTGATGTATTCTCTGAATCATATTCCTCAAGTATAGATAATAATGTTTCTTCGCCGGGATCTTGTCCAAACGAATTAAGTATTATAACTTTATATAGATCTCCCGTCACCATGGGTTCAAGAATATCAATGGCATATGGAGGATATCCCATAGCGATCAGGGCTTGCCTAATATCTTCACCAAACTGGTCAGGTTCCTGGCTCATTATAGCTATTTTATAGGTCGTATCAACTTCTAAGAAGTATTCACCTGGTTCTAAAGATACTTCATATACTCTTAAGGCAAAGTATGGCTTTGATACTAGAACAGTATATGTTCCAGGCGGTATACCCTCGATTACCGCTGTACCATTATTATTGGTTAATGCCCATTTACCAGTACCTCTCAAAGACACATTTACATTGGCAATGGGTCTTCCAGTAAAATGCTCCGTTACATGAACCTTCAACACTGCTTGCATGGATTCGTGATATAGTTGGAAATCGAGCACTACAAGTTCCTGTTCACCAACAATAATACTCTTAGTATCACTAAAGTAGTTGGGTGCCGAGGCCTTAACTGTATATCTTCCTGGAGGTACCGATACATGATAATAACCATTGGAATCCGTATATACAGTAATGCCAAGTTCCAGTATAGAAATTTCGGCATTTTGAATAGGATTACTAGTTACTTTATCAGTAACGTAGCCAGTTATTGTACCGTTATGTATTACTACATCTACTGTGATAGTATAATTCTCATATCCGAATCTATTGTACACTATAGTGTAGGTGCCGGGATCGAGAGGCAACAGGTAATATCCGGAAGCATTCGACTTTGTATATGCAACTAATTCGCCATTATCATTATAGGCATATACATTTACTAGATTAATTGGTTCTCCAGTCTCTTCATCATACACATAACCCTTAACACCACTTATCTTAGCAAGCTCAAGCACCTTACATACCGCTTTATATGCATCAACAATACCCCATCCATACCTCGGATCTTTGCCCGGATCGCCTAAGTCTAGTGCAGTCTCTCTAAGAACCTCATAAAACTTCTCAGGTACATCAGGTACTCCATATACATGCCAATTAGTAGCCTGGAACATTAATGCAATAATGCCTGCAACATGTGGAGTAGCCATTGATGTTCCGCTTAAAGCAGAGTAACCGCCACCAGGTACACTAGATAATATCCTGACACCGGGAGCGGCAAAATCTGGCTTAATGTACCTAGATGGATATGTATCATTAAATGGCCATGAAGGAGGTATGTATGGCCAATAAATTATTGTGCCTCCTGAGAAACTAGCTATTTGATCGTTTTCGTCTGAAGCACCGATACCAAACACTCCATATATATTCCCTGGATTATCATGCGAACCATAACCTCCATTACCTATTGCCGCAACGGGTATTATGTTCATTAGTAACATATGCTTTATCGGTTCAAGGTATTCTGCTCCATAATAATTTCTGGCGCCCCAACTCATAGATACAACATGAGCTGGTAATCCCGTATAGATCTTTTCTCCAGTATCTGGGTTTAAATAGAATGGATCAGCAGCCCATTCTATAGCAGCTAATGTTTGAGCAAGTGTGCCACTTCCATAAGGTAGTGCTAATGCATGCATAAGTGTTGCTCCAGGAGCAACACCAATGATAATATCTTTTCCATCACCTCCAAGTGCAGTACCTGATACATGGGTTCCATGTCCATATGTGTCCATGGGCTCCATGAGCATTGGATTGCCTGCTGAATCAAAAGCCATCCATCCTCCAGGATAATATGGGTTACTAGGATCTAGTGTTAGCATTTTGCCAGCTAATGCAGGATGAGAGATATCAACGCCTGTATCTATAATGCAGATCCTAACGCCTGAGCCATTATATCCCATTTTCCAGACTTCTGGAGCCCTTGTCCTATTTATACCCCATGACCATACTTTACCAGAAGATTTATAGTCATAGTCTTTAACTGGCTCATCTATATAAACCTCATAGTTCGGCACGATCTTATCGACAATGTTAAGCGAAGCAATATCTATAAGCTTATCAACATTTATTCTAGCTACTATTGCATTAATTATCCAAAAACTATTCAGTACCTTACCTCCTAGGGAGACTATATATTGCTTTACTAAATTCTGAGTTGTATACGCATATGACTTTAAAACCTTCCTTACAGCATCTGGTCCTTCCTTCAGCTTTATCTCCAATAGATCACTGTACTCTAGATCCTTTAGTATTATGACTACATCTACATTCTCATCTTTTCCTATAAGATTCCTGAGCTCATGATCAATTTTGTATATGCTATTATGAGAATTCTGGGAATAAATAGTCATAGGCATCATTGACAGGATTAATATAGAAAGTAGTATTATGCAAAATAACCTGGCATTAACCATATTGTATCACACTCATTAAACTCATAAACGGAAAAAGACATATTTTTATATCGTTCTTGTTATGAAACGACCTAATACAATTCCTATGATCAATAATACTATTCCGATTACAACAACTAATGTCCAGTCAGTTACTGTTTCAGTAACAGTTTTTGTAGTCGTGTATGTCTCGGTTTCCGTAGTAGTCTTCGTTTCCGTTACTGTCTCAGTTTCGGTCTCTGTAGTAGTGTATGTTACATTACTTGTAACTGTCTCTGTCTCCGTAGTTGTATATGTCTCTGTAATAGTATCCGTAACTGTTGTAGTTTCAGTTAAAGTGTTATTGATGATCTCAGTAACTGTCTCATAAAATGTTTCAGTCTCAGTAACGGTCTCCGTCTCAGTAACTGTTTCAGTTGTAGTCTCTGTAATAGTAGTAGTGTAGTATTCAGTAGTCGTAACAGTAGTTGTATTAGTTACAGTAGTAGTTATTGTAACAGTAGTAGTTGTCACTTCGGCTGGAGGCTCTCCAGTAGCCGTTGCCAAATGTGTTGAAGACCCTACAAGCATGGCAGGCATCGAGTATGTATAGACAGGCGGCGTTACATAGTTAAGATTCATAGTGACGAATGATATATTGAATGATGGATGAGTATATGGAACAGAAACTATTGATGTATTAACGTTTTCCGGAAAGTCATCATATACCCATACAAGATCCGGTGGTGAGGGATCAAATATAAAGTCCTTTCTAAACTTGACCTGAAATAAATCTTTACCTCCCTCCGTAAAGCTTCCTGTCTTACCCGTTACATATACGTAGTCATTATCGACTGTTATAGCATAGCCAAATTCCATGTCAGGGCCTCCGAAGTTCATAAATGCCAAGAGCTCTCCAGTATTTTTATCAAGAGCTGCTACGAATGCATCCTCTTCACCTAATTCTCCAGTTATATAGGATGCCGTATATCCAGCTACATAGACAAAGTTTTCATCAACCGCAATGCCATAAGACGATTCCGATTCGTTACCACCAAAAGATGTAATCCATAAGAGCTCACCATCAAGATTAAACTTTGCAACAAATACATCGTTTTTACCTGTTGTAGTGTTCTTAGTATTACCTGTAACATAAATATATCCTTCACTATCAAATGATACTGATTGTATCGCGTCTAAAACGGGAGAACCAAATACCAAAGTCCATTGAACCATTCCTTCACCCGTTAACAATGCCACATATGCATCATAGCTTCCTCCGACTGGAAAACTTGAAGTCTGGCCTCCTACGACAATAAAGTCTGTTGTTCCATTAGTATGAGTGTCTATACTCCATCCATAATCAAGCAGACTTCCACCTAACGCTAGCGCCCATAGTAATCTGCCATCGCTGTCGAACTTTACTACAAATATATCGTTTTTACCGGTTGCATAGCTAAATGTATAGCCTGTTGCATAGATAGTATCGTTATAGCCGCTATCTAAACTCCAAAGAAGATCTCCTGATGAACCTCCAATCGTATTAAACCATTCTACATTACCACTATCATCTAATTTAACTAGAAAACCATCAAGAGAACCAGCGCCATAACCTGTAACTTGGCCAACTATAAAGATATTATCATCCATAACTATAACGTCTCTACCATATATTGTACTATTACCATACACGACTATTGACCTAACATTTTCACCATACCTACTGTTTTTGACTAGGAATAGAGAAGTTGAACCCAGAGGCTTCCATGAACTAGTATAACCCGTACAATAAACATATCCTTGCTCGTCAACAAATATACCCATCCATGACTGGTCATCCATAGAGCCGCCGACAGATAGCCACCAAGTATTAGGATATGAATCACTAGATACCGCTATACTTGACCGAAACTCTGGCCTAGGTATATATGCATTCATTATAGCGGTTATTGGAGATAGTATCAATAATATTAATATAAATAATGTTAGGTTCCTCAATACACATCCCACTTCAAGCCATTGTCGATACTCTAGAATGATATATTATTATATATAAAGTTTTCCCACATAACTCCCCTCCATTAACTGATAAGATGGTGAATGTAAACTTTAAATGATCATAAAACTTGTATAATCTTAATATGTAACTTTCAAACAGTTTAAATAATGAATCATACACTATTATAAAAAGGTATTTAAAACCAGTAAATTAAATAATTATTGGTGTACCCGTTGAATAAGTCTTTCCTTTTAGCCATAATAGTTATCATAATAGCTTTAGTAGCCTTGGGATTATACGTGTATATGATTAGCCAAACTAAGCCTACTCAGAGGATCTTGATAGTTGGTACTTCACCAGACTTCCCGCCGTTCGAATATATCGATGAGCAGGGTAATATTGTAGGGTTTGATATAGATATGATGAAAGAACTAGCTAAGATGATGGACTATGACGATATAGAGATTGTAAGTATTGATTTCGAAGGCCTTATACCTGCTCTACAACAGGGGCAAATAGATGTAATTGCTGCTGGTATGACCATTACGGATGAAAGGAAACAGCAAGTAGACTTTACAATACCCTACTGGGAGGCTGATCAAGCTATTCTTGTTATAAAGGGAGGCGATTTCCAGCCTGAGAGTCCAGATGATCTAGTTGGAAAAGTAGTTGGTGTACAGACAGGCACAACTGCAGAAAGCTACCTGACAGATCTCGTTGAGAACCAAGGCTATGATATAACTATAAAGAGTTATTCTAGCTATGTACTAGCTGTAACAGACCTAGTTAATGGTAGAATAGATGCTGTCATGGTTGATTTGCCAGTTGCTAAAATGTTTGAAAAACAATACAATGTTCAGATCTCTGGAATTGTTGAAACAGGAGAGAAATATGGATTAGCTGTTAGAAAAGGAAATACAGAATTACTTAATAAACTAAATGATGCATTAACTCAGCTTATGCAGTCAGACAAATGGGACCAGCTAGTACAGAAATATTTTGGACAGGGATAATAAGACATGGAACCCAGTATCGAATCTTACATACCAGTTATTTTTTCTGGTCTTCAATATACTCTTATTCTAACATTTGGAGGTATAGGCCTAGGCCTTATCATAGGTGTACCTCTTGCTTTTCTAGAAGTTCTAGGTCCGAGGCCTGTTAGGATACTTATTTCATGGATTGGAAGAATAATTAGAGGTATACCTTTACTCGTTATCTTATTCATTATTTTCCTTGGATTTCCTGCATTAGGTATAAGATTGCCTCCGATACCTTCAGCAATTATAGCTATTGGAATAAGATCTGCTGCTTATCAAAGTCAGTTATTTCGAGGAGCTATTGAAGGAGTAGGCTATAGTCAGTATGAAGCTGCATTATCATTAGGCATGACCAAGTGGAGTGCATTTAGATACATAATTCTTCCACAAGCATTAAGACTGGTTATACCTGGATGGATTAATGAATTTACAATAGTCTTAAAAGATACTTCACTCGCATATGCTATAGGTGTTTCAGAGATATTTACACAAGCTGTACATATCGGACAAGTTATACTAGATTACCAGACACCTCTATTGATTGTAGCAGCAATATACTTTACAATAACCTATCTCTCATCACTTCTAGCTAATAAAGTATATTCTAAGCTTATGATCCCTGGACTTGGAGGCGGTGTTAGAAGATGAGTGAAGTTTTAAGAGTAGAAAATCTATGGAAAAGCTTTGGGAAACAAGTAGTTCTAAAAGGTATTTCCTTCTCAGTAAAAGAGGGAGAAACAAAGGTTATCATAGGTCCCTCGGGTACAGGTAAGTCAACTCTTCTCAGATGTATTAATTTACTTGTAAAACCTGATAAAGGGAAGATATTCCTAGATGGAGAAGAAATCACTAGACCAGGAATTGACGAGTCTAAGATTAGGGCTAAAATAGGGTTTGTCTTTCAACAATTTAACTTATTTCTTCATCTAAATGCAATAGAGAATGTTATGATTGGTTTAGTTAAAGTTAAGAAAATGCCAAGAGAAAAAGCTAGGAAAATAGCTGAAGAGGCTTTATTATCAGTTGGTATTGATGAGAGTCTTTGGAAAAAATATCCTGCTCAATTAAGTGGTGGCCAGCAACAGAGAGTAGCTATTGCAAGAGCTATTGCTATGAATCCTAGGATCATCTTATTTGATGAACCAACATCAGCTCTCGATCCAGAGTTAATAGGTGAAGTTCTCAAGGTAATGGAGGATTTAGCAAGAAAGGGTACGACAATGCTTGTTGTAACTCATGAAATTACATTTGCAATGAAAGTAGGTGATGAAATATTATTCATGGATGGAGGAAAAATAGTTGAAAGAGGCCCGCCGAGAGAGGTCATCTTAAGCCCTAAACATGAACGTACAAAGAGATTTCTATCACGTATAACAGAGTTGTATAGTCTAGAGGGATCATGATGCTATCTGATATAGTTTTTATTTTAACAAGATATGGGCCTTTGTTCTTAGAAGGTCTTAGAAATACCCTCTTACTTACATGTATATCGTATATTATAGGCTTGGTTTTGGGTCTTGGACTAAGTATATTGAGAGTCTATGGACCACTATGGGTAAAGGCTATTGTCGCAACATATATCGAGATCTTTAGAGGTACACCGATGGTTGTACAATTGTTTTTAATATATTATTCATTACCCACCATAGGTGTTAAACTTGATCCATTTACATCTGCTATTATAGCTATAGGTTTGAATTCTGGAGCTTATCAGGCAGAATATTTTAGAAGTGCCATAGGATCCGTATCTCTCGGACAATGGGAAGCAGCACTTTCTATAGGTATGAAGAAAGCTACAGCTATAAGAACCATTATCATACCCCAGGTATTTAGAGTTGCCTTACCTGCACTAACTAATGAGATAGTTTATCTATTAAAGTACTCATCCATAGCATATTTCATTACAGTACCAGAACTTGTTTATACCGGTAAAATTATTGGTACAAGGACATTTATGTATCTGCAAGTCTATACGATAATTGCAATAATATATGTGATATTCTCATTATTATTCTCTGAATTATTCTTTAGAGTAGAAAGACGCATATCAATACCGGGTATATCAATATCTACAACTTTAAGACAATAGTACATTTCATAAACTATTAATAAAGAGACCAGTATTACATGGATGGAATACCGGCTTTTCTATTAATTTTATTAAGTCTATACCTATACATCATTGGTGCTCTTGTAATACCTCCATAATGCATACATATATCCTTCATAGATCCCTTGGCAGGGTGATAGTATTCTTTAAAATGGCTCCTCAATATATCAAGTATATCCCATACAACAATTTCTCCTATCTTATTCTTAAGCATGCTATAAGTGTATTGTCTACGTTCACGGCCATGAGAGAATCTTGTATAGAATCAGTCTGAATAACACTTAGAAAAATCAAAATCATCCATACTACATCCATGTTTTATAAAACCATGTCTAACTAGATCATCATGAGCTATATCCCATTCTTTCCCAATAGATAAGGCGTTTTAGATACTATATACAATATCAATCTTTTTTGCCGCCCAGTATTTACCAGCTATTTCAAGAAACCATGCTTCATTAGGATCAACTATTATAAATGAATTATGATATCTAAATCTCTTCTCATACGAATAATTGCCTCCTTGCCCAATCTCCTCAATTAATGAGACAAGAAATTCTAATTCCTCCTTAGCAGTTCTCGTTCTTTCAAGAGCTAGTCTAAGTATGTCCATTCCAAGCATTCCTTCATCGTCGTATGGCTCTTTTGTAAATACAGCGACGTTACCGATGGCTAAGCCGTATTCATTAACACCCATTTCAGCTCCATAGATCCGCCAAGGCCTCGATATAAGTATTGCATAAGTTTCCTTAACTTGTGGATACTCTATATTAGTTAATTTAACAATATCTTCTTCATGTTTCATACGAGGTATATACTCTATGATCTGGGCTTCATTAGGCTCGCGATCACTGTTCTTAGCAAATATCATAATTTTATTCCATGACGCTTTAGGAGTAACAACTAGTATATCACACAAAGATGAAGCACCAAATATATTATATAAAAATTAATAGTAAGTAAATATTTTTCATTATGGAGACTCAAAATGACCAAGAACATAGTAGTTTAGTGGATTTACGGATAAAGTCCCCTATAGATATTGTAAATTCTCTCTAATTCCTTTAAAGGCTCTTTCGAATAATCGATCCTTAGATCAAGAATTCTGTCATAATATGGAGTAAATTCTGTTAATCCTATTATGAGTAAAGCAGAGCTTCTATCGCCTCTCCGATCCCCGCCAACGTTATGAGCTCCCATTAAAGCGTGTATTATTGAGGCTCCCATATCATTGTCCATATTTTCATAGTATGACCTACATAGTATCTTTGGTATTTCGCTAGATACTACAAGATTCGCTATAGCAACACATTCCTTGTAAACAAATCCTCCATACTCTATAGGAATGTTCTTGCCATTATAATACGATGCATTACCATCCCAATCCATAGCAGCAACCTGTCTAAGACTAGGTTGCTTATCTCTATTTAAAGCCTTCTTGATCGCTTCTTCTGCACTATGTCCTCTCTCCATATAATCAAGTATTATGGGGCCTAACCCAGGATTAGTATATGCCTGAGAAGTAACTCCTCCCACACCATATTTCCCCCATGGAACCCTTGACCCCACTGAAATACTACCAGATACTACACCGATTCCTAAAAGATCTCTTCGCTTATCTAAGACAATAATACTATATGTCATGGTTCATGCCTACAGATTATTTACTAGATTTTATTATATATTCATACTGTATATTATGTACGTTTTATAACGGTATAGATAGTTATCTAATGACCTAAACTTGATAATAGATTTCTATGGCTGCCAATAGCGTATATGGTCTATTTAATCTTCACATGTAATTCCTCCTTTCCATGTTTTATAATCTTATTGTTTTTGATTATACTTTGTAAATAAATTCTATGTACTACTCACTATTCAGAGAAACACGCTACGAAGAAATCTATATTAGAAGTCAAGTTACCAGGAATTTTAGACATATTTATATTAAGATAGTCTCCTAAAGTATTCTATTAAATTATATGTTAGGTGGTTGGTGAAAGAATGGTAAAGATACTATTAGAAGTATGTGGGGATAGGAAAAGATTAGACCGTTATATTAATTTAATTGGTGATTATGTTGACTGTTTTGATGTTCCAGAGTCTCCTCTTGGTTTTCCCAGTATTAATAGCGTTGCCTCTTGTGTTTATATGAAGACTCGTTATGGTGTTTGCTGTATTGCTCATGTCCGTCTCTACGACATTAATACAGTAGCCCTTCACTCACTTGCTAAGGCCGCTGAGGCCTTCGGAATTGATGGCCTTGTATTAACTATGGGAGATAGGCCTAAGATAGGATCTTTAGTTAGTGAACTTACTACTATATCGGCTATTAATTATTTAAGAGAAAGCCATTACAATATTAGGATCGGTGCCATACTTAGTTTACGGTATGCGCTAAACGATATTATTAGTAGGCTTAGAATTGGGGCAGACTTTTTCCTAGTACTAAGACTAGGTCTTGAAACACTTGATAAGTATAGAAAATTGTATAGATTTGCTAGGGAAGCGGAAAAAGAGCTCTATCCGTATGTTATAATTGCTACAGATTCTAACCGGAAATTATTGGCAAGAATTAATCAACCATATATAGAGGTCAATGAAGTCGAAGAATACCTTAATGAGATAAAACATTATGTTGATGGAATAGTTTTATCTATTCCACTTGAAAGAGAGAAGTTAAAAAGCATTTTAGAGATCATATGGCAAGTTCTTGCACAATAGCCACTATTCTCCTTAACTTTTCAATACTGATTCTATAAGAATCTAATGGGTTATCTAGTGCGTTTCTTAATCCAGCGAAACCACAGTCTCCTGAAACAAGATCAATTCTTCCATTAGCTATTCTATAGATCTTTTCTAATAATTTCTTAATTTCATCTAAACCTTCTATAGATGGGTTTTTAGCACTGACAATGCCGGGTGCAAGTAATTTGTCGTTTTTCTCTAAGACTTTATGATCTATGATCTCTAGGTTTTCTCTTGTATCATAGAATTCGAAGTTAAGTATATCAAGTGAATCTATTTTTGCAAGTATCTTGAAGAGTTTATCAGATATGCGTCCACATACATGGATTCCTTTTTCAACACTTATACCCTTAAGTATGTAGTTTATGGTATCAATAATATATTCTTCATTATATCCAAGAATTATTCTTTTCTTACCCACTATTACCCCTAAAATTGGTTCATCTAAGAATAGAACATTATATCCTAGATCAACTAGATATTCGATAAAAGATCTTATATATGGAGCTAATGCATCCATTATAAAGTCCTTCTTACTAAGTAATGTTGCATATAAACTTTTACTTAGGTCATCAACATAAATCCTTGATGCAAGAGTAAATGGGCCAGTAATGGGTGCTCGGAGCCATTTAAACAATAGATTATACTTAATCATAGCATTAATGGCGTCTTCAGCCTCTGAAATCTTTGGCTTAATCTTGTGTATACGATCTATTTGATTAAATTTAATATAATAAAAACCGTTTTTAGAGTATATTATTCCTTCATTAAGTAGAGGCTGTAAGTATATATCTATAAAGCTCCTCAACTGAGGATATGGTGGAACATCTATTCCTATACTCCATAGATCCTTCATTATTCTATCTACATTCTCACGGCTATAGCTTAGTGGAAAGCTCCCTACATGACTAGTTCTCATAACATAGAGTCACCTGTAGGTGTTATCAACATTATAATATAGAATACTATTTACCGCTAATATATAGAGATTTTATACCCTCGGCTATAGCTATATCATGTAATCTCCTATCACTAGTAACTACTTTATCAGCATGTACATACTTTGCCGATAGTATCTGGAGTGCGTCTCCTACATATATATGGTATTTTGTAATAAGCTTCCATGAACTAACTAATAGCCTTGACCTTACTGGAACGATCTTGAGTAATCCGAGTCTAATAAGCCTTCTAGTCTCAACTCTAAACATTAAGAGTGCTCTCTTATAATCTTTAGAAGTAATCCATCCTCTTCTACAATATTTATCAAATATTCCAATTGTTTCACCAATATTCCATAGAGAAAAGGATAGAATAAGATCGCCATTTAGAGCATCTTCATAAAACTTACTAACCTTATCACTACCCTCTTCAACAACGTATCTCTTAACAATAGCACTGGTATCAAGATACACTATCAAAGCCTAGACTCCCTTAATTCTCTAACTATCTCTTCGGCTCTAGTCTTAACACGAGGCTTAATAGGCTCAATACTACTATACCTAATATTCTCACCCAATTCCTTCTCCAACTCACGTAGTACGATCTCCTCAACTAGCTCCTCTTCAATAGCCTCCTCAATAGCCTTACTAAGTTCTCTAAGGCCACGCTCCATAGCAATCTTCTCTCTAAACTTCCTCCACAACTCTCTATCAATAACTATACTAGTCTTAATCTTACTCCCCACCACCTATACACCAGTAAAGTATAGAGTATATACTCTCTATATAAATTTATTAAATGTATTTATAGAATCATTAAAACCTAACATGCTATAGCTCATTACTTTTTATAAGCTCATAACTATAACTTTTTCCTAGTAACATATGATTTTATGGTGATTAAAGTATGAATAGCTCTAGTAAAGCCTACGATAGGATTCGAAAGTGTTTAGTTGATCTTGATGAAGAGTGTGTCTTGGAGACTATTAAGGAAGCTTTGGAGAGAGGCTCTAGTGCTACAGATATTGTACTGGGGCCTCTTAGTGCTGGTATGATGGAGATTGGTCATTTATATGAGGAGGGTGAATACTTTATAGCTGAATTGATCGAGGCTGCAGAGATCTTTAAGAAGGCTATGAACATGCTTAATCCACTTCTTGAGAAAGAAGTTAGTGGTTATAAGGCTAAGAATAGACATAGAATTGTTATTGGAACTGTTAAAGGAGATATACATGATATTGGTAAGACAATAATTGCCATTATGTTGCAGGCAGCAGGCCATGAAGTACATGATCTTGGTGTTGATGTTGATGTTGAAAAATTCATTAAAGCCGTTATAGAATATGATGCAGACATACTTTGTATGAGTGCATTACTTACATCTACTGCCAAGTATATGAAAACAGTAATTAAAGAACTTGAAAGACGAGGTCTAAGGAAAAAAGTCTATGTACTAGTTGGTGGAGCAGCCGTTACTCCAGAATATGCTAGAAAAATAGGCGCAGATGGATATGGTAAAGATGCTATAGAAACAATTAAGTTAATTAATAGCCTGCCAGTTAAATAATAGTTTTAGGCATAGAAGCATTTTCTATAAAATAGATCTATTAGAACATATTGATCTGGTTTTATAAAAAGCATGTACAATGATCTATCTCTATAAAGCCGGCGGAGGCGGCGGTGTTTTAACTGCTACTTCAAGTCTCTCAATGACCTCCCCGGCTCCTATATAGACTAATATCCATCCTATAAGATCTAGTAACGATACAAAAATACCAAGTATAAATAAAATACCTGCAATTAAAAATTTAGAATCGTCGAATTCATCATTTAATTTAAACATTAGTATTATTAAGCCTATTTTACCAATGAACAATAATATGAACCCAGTAATTATGAAGGATGCGCCTATGATTGCAATTAGTGTAATGATCCCTACTATTATTAATATTAAACCCCCTAAATAACCAATCTTTATAAGTGATGCTGCCGTTGAATATCTCTCGCTATAGTCTGCAAGAGATGATGCTCCTGGTAAAAGCTTAACATAAACTCCAAGTAATGTTATTATCGCACCAATAAATATTGTTGCAATAGTAATAATTGATGAAAATAGTATAGCTGGAATTTTTAATGGACTAGGTGATATAGTTGCCGGAAGTATGCCTATAACTGCTATACCTATTAATAATGCCCCTATCATCATGTAGAAGGCTGCATCTCTAATTAGGCTTAGGCCTTCTTTAGCTCTTTTTCTAGACGGCTTGATAATAGGGCCTTCATGGAAGGCCATATATTGGCACCATATTTAGAGTGATAACAACGTAAGTATTAAATTGTTTATCCTAGGTTCATAATTAATTAAGGTTATGTGTAATAATAAGTTAGCTAGATTCTTTAACTACTAATGGTTCTGTGAATAGGTAAGATACCAAGTATCTACGATGAAGCAAACAGTTTTTGTAGTTTTTTAAGCAGTTTTCTCAATGGATGCTTTCTATCTATTCTATATCCATTATATCTTGCACTATAACCCAATAATGAATCAACTATAGCGACTGCTGGAGCTACGTATTTTATCCTCTTTATAGGCCCATACATTATAAAGTCTGCACCATACATCCTTAAGAACACAGCTATACCTCCATGAACACCAAACATTTCCTCTAATTCAACACTCTTTTTAGATACAGGCCCTAATGCATTCGCTGGTGCACATCCAGCTGGATATCCGAGATTCTTCTTGACAAGAAATATTGTTTCTGCACTAAAGACTATACTCGCCGGATCAAGGACTATAGCGTCTACAAGGATGTTCTTAGCCGAAGTTTTTTCAGCCATTGGTAGGAGCTTATTAACTAGTAAATTATATCGATCTAAGGGCATCATAGATTTAGATGGGTTCATGGGATCAAAGACCAGTAATAAAACATTTTCGATACGTGAGTCCCTAATCTCTTTAATCTCTTCAATAGAACTATTAATGTATAATCCATTAGCTATACATTTACTTGTAATACCTAGTTCATTAG